>DGOK01000014.1 GCA_002389385.1 Rhodospirillaceae bacterium UBA4468
GAGAAAAGCTATAATCAATTAACACATCGTTCCACGAATACCTGCAGCTTACAACTGCAATAATTGGAATCATGCACTTAAATCCAGAGAGTTTGCGAATAATCTCCGTTGCCTCAGGGCCCGACATAACGGGCATACGAACATCCATAAGGATAAGATCGAAATCTGTTTCTTTAATATTCTCTACGGCCTCTTCGCCGTTATCAGCGAATGTCATTTCGTGCCCCATGCCTTCTGGGATTGAGCGGATTATTTGTTGGTTCAACCCATTATCTTCAGCAACTAGAATTGATAAGGATCTCGACCCTGTGAAATTTTTAGGTACGGCATCGTAGCGACGTTCATACGCCATCTTACCGGTCGGGTTCTGATATGGCAGGGTGAACCAAAATGTGCTCCCGCGACCTAGTTCGCTATCCACACCAATAGTTCCACCCATCAATTCAACAAGTCGCTTACAGATCGAAAGCCCAAGCCCAGTTCCATGGTACTTTCTACTAATCGACGCATCGGCCTGAATGAAATCTTCAAATAAATTATCAATATTTTCAGCATCGATACCAATGCCATTATCGGTAATCTTAAAATTTAGAAACTTGTTTTTTGCATCGTGTACGCACGAAACAGTAATGCGCCCTTCGTCTGTAAATTTAACGGCATTTCCAATCAGGTTAACAAGAATCTACCTGAGTCTCGTCGGATCAGCGCATACGACTTCCGGGAATTCATCGGAGATTACATAAGAAATCGAGAGTTTGTCTTTCTTGTCTTTAGGGCACATTTGATAAAATAGCGTTATGAGTTTATCGACGATTTCTTTGGGTTCAAAGTCAACGGATTCAATAATCATCTTGCCAGCTTCAAGCTTGGAAATATCAAGGATTTCATTAAGTATTTTCAGCAACGAATGCGTAGATTCTTTAATCCGTTTAACTTTCTCAACACTATCTGCAGGCAAGTGTTCATCTAGGAGCATATCGGCGAACCCCATAACACCTGTCATGGGGGTTCTGATTTCATGGCTCATCGAGGCTAAAAATTCTGACTTTGCTTTCCCAGCCGCATCCGCTGCTTCGGCCATGAGATGTGCTTTTTTCTCACTCTCACTTAGACTTGCCGTCCGTTCACGAACGCGATCTTCTAATTCAAGGTTGGCTGCACGAATACGTTCAATGGCCTGTTTCCTATCGATCGCAATTTCAATGAGCTGTGCAGCGCTCGCAAGCAAATCGTCATCGTTTTCTTCAAACTGACTTGGCGCTCTAAAGAAAAGACAGATCGCCCCCGCCACAAGTCCCTCTGCATCACAAATAGGCACAGCGCGGACCGCGTCAATACCTGCACTTTTGAGTACGTCAGCAAGATTTTCCCAAGCCGCGTCCTCTGAAATGTTTTCGACTGCATACGGTTTGTTCGCGTTGATCGTGTCAATGAATAGCCAAGCGTCAATCGAGATGTCGTAGATGGCAGCCAGTATACTCGGCCCTGCATCCAAATGAAGTTGCGTAATATCGTCGTCTTTGAAGCAATACATTGCGCCAGAAAATCCTGGCCGTGCCTCTTCAATCGCACGGAGCATTATTGCTGCAACATCTGCCAACGGTGCATCTTCAACCAATTGTTCTAGTCCCCGACCACGACCCATTTGCAGTGACTGGGCACGCTTCAAGTCGGTTATATCGCTTTGTAGAATGATCGCGCCACCTTCATTCGTGCGTTGATGGCGAACCTGATACGTCCGGCCATTCGCATGACGGGTTTCACTGACGCCACCATGTGCATTGCGCCGTTGATCCAGACGCATTTTCACCCATACTTCAGGGTCTTCACGTGCAAGCGGAAGATCGATTAGTCCCATCTCAAGGCTGCGTCGAAGGAGTTGCTCCTGCGTATAATTTACGATTTCATCCTTAGGCGGCGAATGCGGGTATATCTTATGATAGGTTTCGTTCGTGAATAGGGTTTTTTCATCACGATTATACAACACGACCATATCGGCAAATGTATCAATCGCTTCTTGGAGGAGTTCTGCTGTTGATTTTTTAGTCGGACTGGCAGCGGTTAACGCTTCAAGCTCATCGACGAGCGCATCTTTGGTCATCTTCTGCCAACGCGCGCGGCCCTAGGGTTCTTTGGTCATATATTGGCCCTAGAATGTCATAACCCCTCTATTAAATGTTGAATAAACCAAGTCGTCAAATTCCGTCCGGCCTCAAAAATATATGAATATTGCCAATTAAACTTTAAGACGATTATGTGGAAATCATACCCTTAAACTTCATGCGTAGAAGCTGGCTATGCTTTGCGATTAAATGTACGACGATGCTCGATCAATTTGCTGGAACCTGGATACATTGAACGCATCTAACGACAGCCTTGGCGCAACCCCAGTTGCCAGATCGGCGACAAACTCGCCAACGCCGGGGGCGAGTTGAAAACCATGTGCAGAAAACCCGAAGGCGTGAACAATCCCTTCGGCGCGCCCAGAACTGATAACGGGTAAATTATCCGGGGTGTATCCTTCAATTCCCGCCCATGTGCGCATGATGTTGGCACGCTTCATAATCGGAAAGACGTCACATGCCGTGCTCAAGAACTGCGACATGCCTTTCATATCTAAAACTGTACGGTTGCTATCTGGCAGCGCGCGTCCGCGCACCCCGCCGCCAATGAGAACGGTGCCGTTCTCAAACTGCTTAAACGACAACGCGCCGCTGAGCGCGCCGATGACAGCATTCGTAGCAAAGGCAGGCATTCGGGCCGTGATGGCAAGCATCGGCGCATGCGCCTGCAATGGTACATCATCACCCAACTTGGCCGCCAACACGCCACCCCATGCCCCAGCGGCGTTAATTACCGTCAGCGCTTCGAAAGTACCTTTATGGGTTTCCACATGCCAATTGCTCGCATGTCGCTTAATATCTATAACCGGTGTTTCTTCGCGGAAATTGACTCCAAGTTTTTCACCTCGGCGCTTGAATGCCTGTGTGGTTTGAAACGGTAACGCCGACCCATCCCCATCAACATGTAATGCACCCACGCAGTGTGGCGCAATAGCAGGCAGGTACGCACGCAAGGTTTCCTGATCAACGACATCTTCATGTGTGAAGCCACGTGCGTTTAAATCATTTACCCGTTGCCGCGCCTTCGCCATGTCTTCATCGCTTCGGGCAACCTTGAGATACCGTGAAACACGATAGCCACAGTCATCATCAACCAATGATTTTATATCGCGCCAATACTCATATGACGCCTGCGCCAATGGCACTTCGACATACTCGCGGCCCAGCCTACGGACGCCACCGGCATTTACGCCGGATGCATGACAACCAACATAATCTTTTTCCAACACCGTAACACTGACGCCACGCTTAATCAGATGCAGTGCCGCAGAGCATCCGTGAATGCCACCACCAATAACAATGACATCAGCCGTTTTACTTGCTGGATCAGAATTTAATATTTTCATCTTCTTCGATTTGTAAATTTGCCAGTTCTTCCAGACGCAATGGCTTAATCGGCGGACGCAATCGATAGTATCCAACGTCCGCAGCCGGCCTGTTTGTTTGCTTGGCGATCAGTTCTTGAACGGTCAAGCCACAGAAACGCCCTTGGCACGGCCCCATACCAGCGCGGCAAAAACTCTTAAGCTGATTGGGCCCCACAAGACCAATCTCGATCGTGTCTCTGATGTCTTTTAAAGACAGTTCTTCGCAACGGCAGATAATTGCATCGTCGTCTGTCGGCACTCGAAAATCATCTGAAGGCCGGAACCATGTATCCAGGAATGGTCGAATGCTGAGTTCACGACGTAACGTGGTTCGCGCTGTTTTTGCTTTGCTATCGCGCGCCGCAGTATCAATAAGCCCAAGCTTGGCGAGAGACCCCAACGCCGCGATCTCTCCACTGGCGCGCGCGGCTAGTCCACCGCCAATACCACCACCATCACCCGCAACATAGACGCCATCAATCGATGTTCCACACCACTGATCTGTTTTTGGTCGCCAACATAATTGCTGCTCATCCCAATCGTGATCAAGGCTCGCTGCAAACGAGAGATTAACGTTCGGCACCACGCCTTGATGCAAGAAGATATGATCGCTTGGAATATTTTGCCATGTCCCCCCGGCATTTACCGAGAGACCTTCAGCCTTTGTGTCGCCAAGGACTTTTAACGCACGGACATTGTTGATGATACGCGTGCCGCTTTTACGAATTTCTGATTGCCACTTTTGACCTTTACTAAGTAGATCCCAACGCCGTAATGCGCCGGGGATATGTGGCAGTGCTTTGAGCCTGTTAGCTTTTGCTGTCGTGTCGACAATGGCGGCAATCTTCACGCCTGCCTGCAGGTACTGATGCGCAACGAGATATAACAACGGCCCGCATCCAGCAAAAATCGCACCCTCAGCCGCCAAGCCAGATGTCTTGAGCATCGTCTGCGCAGCCCCGGCCATCATCACACCTGGAAGTGTCCAGCCTTTGATCGGAAACGGGCGTTCCATAGCGCCCGTCGCCAAAATAATCGCAGGTGCTGTGACAAGCCTAGCTTGTCCATTTGATGAATAGCCGACTTCACGTTCATCGGTCACCTGCCACACTGATGCATCCGCAACATACTCAATATTTGTGCTGCGCATATTTTGGGCCAATGGCTTACCCGCCATATATTCAGGGCCCAAGATCGTTGCCTGCTTATCGCCAGCAGCTTCAATCGCGCGGTAAATTTGTCCACCGGGTGTTGGCTGGTCATCCAACAGCAAAACTTTGGCACCGCTCTCAGTCGCAGTGATCGCTGCCGACATACCTGCCGGGCCTGCACCAATGATAATGATGTCGATACTCATGCCGGGTCCGCCTGATCTATATTAAGTTCTGCGGCACCGTGCTGGCGCGCAACCTTCATGCCGCTTGTTGCTACGACCTGACAGGCTTGTCGGTTGGGCTGGCCATCGATCACCATGAGACAATCGAAGCAAACACCCATCATACAAAACGGCCCCCGCGCGAGATCTTTCACCGGCGTTTGGCGAAACGAAAGAAGGTCATCAGCCAACAAAGCAGCCGCGACACTTTCACCACTTCGCGCTGTGATTTTCGCACCCTCGAAGTCAAAAACCACATCAGCTATGGCATCGTTAATAACCCGTTTAAACATCAAATCGCCTCACACTTAATCCCTCGAGTTCGCGGCCAAGCTGACCATCTGCGACATACTTTGCATAAACCATGGCATGCGTTGCAGCCAAAGTGACACCACTATGGCATGCCGCCGTAAAGGCACCCGGCATGGTTTCAGATTGATCATAAATTGGCAGTCCATCCGGCGTCATGACACGGAGTGCGCCCCACGTGCGTACAATTTTTGCTTTTGACAAAACTGGGAAAGAACGTCGTGCGCGATTCGCAATAGTCTGCATGACTTGGGGTGTTGAGCGAATATCAAAACCAATGTCTTCATGCGAGTCGCCGATCATGATCGTACCCTCACCGGTTTGCCGTGCGTGGGTTGTCGGCATATCCAGAAACGGGGCTTGTCTCTCGGTGACAATAATTTGACCTTTTACAGGCCTGACCGGTTGCTCAAGACCCACCATCGGTGCCAAAGCTTTGTTGCCAAGCCCCGCAGCCAAAACAATCCGAGCCGTTGAAAAATTTTCATTCGCAGTACGGACAGAAAATCCGTCACCACTTTTTTGAATATCAAGAACCCGATTATCATTTTTGATCTCGCCGCCTAGATCGACAAAAGCCCGTTGCATGGATCGCATGAGATACAATGGACTGACATGCCCATCATGCGGACTATATGAGCCACCGACAACTTCGGGACCAAGTGCAGGCAATCTTTCAAGCATTGCCTTGCGATCTAACATTTCGTGTTTGAAGCGACCATTCTGGTGCGACGTCAGGGTCGACATTTTCTCAACGCGGTCTTCATATTCTTCATCGTTCAGACAGATATGAATGCCACCAGGTGCGCTGTAACTTGTATCGATGCCCGTGCGATCCAACAACTCGGTTGAGAATTCGGGGTATCGCTCAGCCGATCCCATCGTCCAGTCTGCATAGATCGGTTTGCCTATGCCTTTGCTTTGCACCCACACCAATCCAAAGTTTCCACGCGCAGCGCGGTACGCCACATCGCCTTCATCAAGAATTGTGCATCGTAATCCCTGACGTGCGAGGCCGTATCCGACGGCGGACCCTAAGAGGCCACCCCCAACAACGATGGCGTCATAACTCGTACTCATTGGAAACGCGTAATGCTATATGGGGCTAAATCAATATTCACAGGCTCGCCGCTGACCACACCAGCAACAACCCGTCCCGTATTAGGGGCCATGCCAAACCCATAATGGCTATGGCCAAACGCTGTGAATAGGTTTTCATACCCAGGCACATTGCCGATACATGGTAGGCTATCTGGGAACGATGGACGAATGCCCGACCATTCTTTTGTGTCATCAATATTGATATCTGGAAGCAGTCGTTTGACCATACGCTTGAACACATGTGCGCGACGATAATCAGCCTCGGCATCAAGACCTGCGAATTCAGCCGTCCCCGCACATCGCACGCCAGCGAGCATAGAACTGACAACAAACTTTCCTTCGGTATCCATGATTGAGTTATTGACGGTCACACCCGGGTTTTGAAAAACCAGATGGTATCCACGCTCAGCTTCAAGCGGGACTTTGACCCCTAATGACTCTAACAAACGTGCAGACCATGCACCTGCAGCAATGATCAGTTTCTCAGCTTTGAGCTCACCTTGATCCGTATCTAACGTCCAACTGCCATTGTCTCCTGGAGTGATTTTATTGATCGTCACTTGGCGGAATGTGGCACCCAATGACATCGCTTTTTCTGCCAGCACTTTGCCGATGGCGCCTGGATCTAATGCGCGCGCCTGGTCCTTTATGATCACAGCAGCCTTATAATCTTTTGAAATCGCCGGCTCGATTTCCTGAAGCTCGCCCGCGTTCACAACTTCCATTGGCACATCGCGTTCCTGGCGCAGACGCCAACCCAAATGACTGAGGTTCGCACCAGCGGGTTTTTTATAAGCATGCACGTAAACAGAATCACTCACGAGATGTTCACTTCCCGTGCCGTTCAAATGGCATCTATACAAATCAACGTTGGGGCGGTTCAATGCGCTCATCGCATCACCAATAGCCTGCAATCGGTCGACATTACCTGATCTCAGAAACTTCAATGCCCAAGGCATAAACTTAAGCAGGTAACCGGGACGAATAGAGATCGGACCTTCAGGATCAACAATCCATTTTGGCACGTTCTTCCAAATCCCAGGCATTGATTGCGGGATGCAGGTCCACGGTGAGATCACACCTGCGTTGCCAGAACTCGCGCCTTCTGCTGGTGGGTTGCGGTCAATCATTTCGACCTCAAACCCTTTTTCCAGCAATGAAAGTGCTGAGCAAATGCCCACGATACCAGAACCGATAATTGTAACTTTTTTAGCCATATGAACATTCTTCGATTGTTTTAATGATGTCAGCAGATAACTGATCATCTCGTTGCAATATGCGCCAAACTTCAGACATAGCTGTAGCTCACTCCATACTCATTAGCAGAGCACGCATTCAAATTAGGTAGCTGGCGCGTCGATCTTTTCAGCTTGCATGCGGCGATACGCCATGACCTGCTGAATAGCGACAGGCAAGGCTAGAATTGCTGCATATAAGTCACTGGTTGCACCCGGTGCCACCATGAACAATGCGGCGATACCGATCAGAATGCGAACTGGCCATCCCATTGGTGCGACGAAGTATGCACTGACAGCTGTTGCCATCATTGCCACACCTAATGCACAGCTGAGTGTTGTTTCCAGGAACGCACCCCATGTGAAGTATTCAGGCAAGACGATCAGCATCGCAGGTGAATAGACAAACACCATTGGCACCAAGAGTTTTCCGATACCAAGTGTAAACGCCGAGCACCCCGTTCTGAATGGGTTCGCACCCGCGATACCTGCGGCAGCATAAGCTGATGCACATACCGGCGGCGTGATTTCAGAGATCACACCATAATAAAGAACGAACAGATGAGACGCTAAAGGCGGCACACCCAAGGCACCCAATGCCGGCTGCGCAACTGTTGCCAACATGATGTAGAGCGCTGTTGTTGGGAGGCCTGCACCCATCATGATGCATGTCATTGCGATCAATACGAGAGAGATAAACAACGTCAAACCTTCAAGTGTCAGATCAAAGAGCGGTATCCAAGAAAGCATGCCCAATAAGAATTCAGCAATTGCACCGGCACCGTTTGCAACCAAGAAGCCAAGACGGAAACCAAGACCGGTTGAGTTCACAACACCGACAACAATTCCAATCGCTGCACACACTGCACCGACCGCAAGTGCGTACTTCACACCTGTAAGAGCGGCATCGATAACATCACGAAGGGAAATCTTGTGCATTGGGTTTAGGAAACCAACAGCAAGTGCCGACGTAATGCCCCAGAATGCCGCCATATGAGGCGAATATCCGCTAAACAATACGTAGACCAACACAACCAGCGGCAACGCCGTTGGCCATCCTCTTTTGAGGACCGCCCATAATTTTGGAATTTCTGATTCCGGCACACCTTTAAGGCCCAAACGTTTGGCTTGGAAATGCACGATGCACAGGACGCCGATGTAATGCATAGTAGCTGGAACAGCGGCTGCGATCACAATCGTCGTGTATGAGACTTCCAAGAATTCTGCCATGATAAACGCAGCAGCACCCATAATTGGTGGCGTAATTTGTCCACCTGCACTGGCCGCAGCTTCAACGCCGCCAGCCAGGTGCCCTGGATAGCCCATCTTTTTCATGTTCGGGATCGTCAACGAACCCGTAGATACCGTGTTGGCAATGGAAGATCCTGAAATCGTCCCAAAGAATGCAGACGATACAACACTGACTTTCGCCAATCCGCCGGTATACCGACCTGCAATAACCGTTGCCATATCAACGAAGAATTGGCCAAGGCCCATACGTTGCGCCAACACACCAAACAACACGAAATGGAACACAACGGTTGAGACAATCCACAACGTGACACCAAAGATGCCCTCAGCCGGGAAGTACATGTTGTTAATGTATTGCGACCAGTTGATGCCTGGGTGCTTTAAAATATCAATCGGCATGTAAATGCCAAACACGGCAAACAACGTAAACATGATGATGATGATCGGCACAATAATACCGAGCGTCCGGCGCACGGCTTCTAGCAGCACAATGATGAGCAAGGTCCCGAAAACAACATCAATGGGGTATGGGTTACCTTGACGGATAACCTGATCTGGCATGTGAAAATTAACGCCGAAAATTGTAAAATCAATCTCATACCAGGTAATACCAATATAAAGAGATGCCGAGATACCGATGACAATAAGTATCCAGTCCCAAACCGGCACGTTTGCATAACGCCACCACGTATTTGGGCTTAGCGCCATTTCTTTTGGATTCTTGAACATTGGGAAGCTGATATAAACCAGCAAAATAACACCCGACATGTGGAAACCCATATGCCAGTAATCAATCGGAACGCCGGTACCTGCCGTCACATAGTGATAAAGCGCAAATAAAAGTGAGAAAACTATACTAAATTGTAGGAGCCAAGGGCCAAGTTGCCGCGTTTGTAAGGCAGAATCATACTTCTCTTCAAGTTCTTCAGCCTTCTTAATATCAAACTCGGCCATATTATAAACCCCCGGTTTATCGGACTAACGTCCATGCTTGGCTTAAATTTTTAAAAGGAAAATATTCTGGTAGCGCGTGGTACCGGAAGCGTGGAGAAAACCACGCTTCCGGATAAACACGAATAGTGCTTACTTCATCATACCGATTTCTTTGTAGTAACGCTCAGCACCAGGGTGGAAAGGAATGAGCACACCCTTCATAGCGTTCTCAAGAAGGATCTCTTTACCTTTAGAGTGACCTTTATCGAGAAGACTACGTGTCTTTTTGCTCCAAAGCGCCTTAGTGACGCCGTAAACAAGCTCTTCTGGCTGATCAACACTCGTCACGAACTGACCGTTCACAGCAACAGTCGCTGTATCAGTTGTGATGTTCTCATAAACGCCAGCAGGGATTAAAGATTCAACATAGTAAGGAATAATGCTATTGATTTCTTTGATCTCAGCAGCTGAGAAGCTGTACAGGTTGAAACCTTTTGTTGAACCCAACTGAATGAGCGCAGCAAACGGTGTACCACCTGCATAGAAGAACGCATCAAGTTGACCGTCAGCAAGACGCTGAGCGCTCTGACCTAAGCCAAGTTCAGCTTGATCAGCTTCAATGCCATAATGCTTGAGAATCATTTTAACAGAAACCTGCGTACCAGAACCTGCAGCAGCAACGCCAACGCGCTTGCCGTTAAGGTCTTTAAGGCTGCTCATTGTTACGCCTTTAGGCAGAACAAGGTGCATGTCCTCTGGGTACAAGTTCGCGATCATACGAACTTTGTCTTTCTTGTCTTCAAATTTGCCTTCGCCGTTGAAGCCTTGAGCAACACTTTGTCCACCAGCAAGACCTGCATCAAGCTGACCAGCTTGAATAGCATTCATGTTCGCAACAGATGCGTTTGTTGAAACGGCAATAGCGACCAATCCAGGAACACCACAGGTGCCGCCTTTTTCGCATGAACGTGATCCCGGAGGGTTCGAAATCGCGTTAGCGATCAAACCACCAATTGGGAAATACGTACCACCGGCACCACCTGTGCCAATACGCCAGAATTTCATCTCTTGAGCATTAACGTGAGCAATACTGCCCACTGCAATTACGCCAGCAACCGCTGCCATCGCAAGTTTGGTATAGAACTTCATAATAAACTCCCTATCGATTAAGTCTTAATGTGACATATCGTTAGTAAAATATTGATCTCACCCCGCGTGAAACCAGAACAAACGACATTGCCATAACATAAGTTTAGCCCCGACATTGCAACTGTGTGCAGCGCCTAAGGCAAACAAAAACGGACGTTTTAATGATTTTTGATCATTCTCTTAGATGACCCCCCGCTTAACAAAGGAATGATCATCATGCGTTAATACTATTAATTCAAATTATTAATTTTTGTATATCCATAGATTCTTCTTATACTATAAAAATTATTTATTAATTGTGAGGCAAAATGAATCTCTGGCACCTTGAAGTCTTTCGCGAAGTTATGCGTAGCAGTTCTGCCACCATGGCAGCCAGAAACCTGGGCCGAACGCAGCCCGCAATCAGCGCCAGTATCTCTGGTCTTGAACAAGACATTGGTTACGCGCTTTTTGAACGCAAGAACGGACGTTTGCATCCCGTTCCAGAGGCCCATTATCTCATGGCCGAGGCTGAAGAAATTTTGGCCCGGGTGGGCGCAGTTGAGCGTTCAATGAAAGACACTGCAGGTTTATCGCCGAACCAACTACGCATTGCTTCGATGCCTATTGTCGCAGAGTTCTTAATGCCACGCCTCATCTCCCAGTTTATTAAAGAACATCCAATGACGCGGTTTCAGGTATCGTCGGCTAACTCATTCAGAGTCTACGAGCAAATATCGGCGCAACAATTCGATGTTGGTCTCGCAGAGATAAGCGTGGGCTGCGACCTCGTTCACGTCGATTCGATTGAAGTGGATTGTATTTGCGCGCTACCCGCAAACTCACACCTCGTTGACCGTCCCTACCTCACACCAAAAGACCTTGATGGCCTGCCGTTTGGCACTTTCCTTAAAACGCATGCAATTGCAAAAGCACTGACCTCAGCATTTGCCGAAGCTGACGCACATTTTAATGTGCAGTTCGAAATGCAGAACGCTGCAAGCCAATACAGTCTTGTTTCGAGTGGGGTCGCATATAGTTTGTTTAGTCCGCTAAGCGCATGGATTTTCAAACAAACACACATAAACCCCGATTCCATCGTCTTTCTTCCATTCCAGCCCATCATTCCATATCCATTAGGAATCCTGACCCCCGCGCACAAAAGTCTATCTCGCCTCGCGCAAACCTTTGTTGCAGAGCTAAAAAATGAGATCGATGGAGTGCTAATCGATATCGTAGCGGATTGGTCTATTAAGAGCACGCCTCAACAATTCTGATTTTCAGCAGATAATCCGCTCTTGATGTGATTGCGAAAGGCGCGATCACGTTTCAAATGCAATTCCCGGCTCATTGCTTTAGAGCGAGTCTTGTATCGTTCGGCATATAACAATGTCCACACACGCCCGCGCGTGGACTTGGCGCCTTTACCAGAATTATGGGTGTCTAGACGCGCATCCAGATCCGTAGTCCATCCGACATAGGTACGGGCGCCACTTTTATCTATAGCCCCGATGATATAGACGTAGCTCGACATGCCTGAGCGTACTACCATTTTAAACGTCTGACGTTGTCTTGGATTTGAACTCAGGATTTTTCTGATATACGGCCATTAGGTTCGCTGTCCATATCTCGGGGTGATAGCTCAAAAAACTTCCCATAACCCTATTCAACAGGCGCTCCTTCAGGCGGCGCAGCAGTTTGCGAGGCTCTTGCGGGAAACACCCTTCGCACGTCCAACCTGTTTTATGGGCAAGCTCACGCATTCGTCCGGGCCCAAGCGGCGTCACATGATCAAAGGTGCCATAAAACATCTTGAGTCCCCATGGGGATTCTATATTCGGAACACGCAGAAGCATCTTACCGTTATCATTTAAATGCATCCGAAGCCGTGTCAAAAGCTCGACCAGATCATCAAATTCAATATGTTCAGCAACATCGAGCAGAACAATACGATCGAATTTCCGACCCTTTAACTGATGGCCCAAAATATGCGCGACATCATCCAGGTAAATTTCACTCGTTTTCAGGTCAGCCAACACTTCACGGAGATACTCGTCCATATCAATGCCAACAATCCCAGCATAGCCGGACGCTTCAAGATAACGTAAGAAATTTCCAGCGCCGCAACCAATTTCCAAGATTGACATTGATGGCGTTGCGCCTGTCAGTGTCCCGAATTCCCAATCATATTGGATGCCGTGTTTCTTTTTATAATTGACCGCCGAGCGATCCCGGTGAGATTTATAAAACTCAGCCCGTTCGGCGCTACTGTAATTGCCACTCATAGACGCCGTTCCCTTTTTCAGCAATTCCACTTGGATTTAGGTGATATTATCATCATTCATCCGAGCAACGCGACCACCTAAATAAAAGTTCTGTTTCAGTCTGTCATGATTGCATATCTTCTCGGATCATATCTGCCACTTTTTCCGCAATCATGATCGTTGGGGAATTTGTATTGCCACTGGTAATAGTTGGCATGACAGACGCATCGACTACCCGCAGACCTTTCATACCTCTGACACGCAAGCGGTCATCAACAACAGACATATTATCGGTGCCCATCTTACATGTGCCCACCGGATGAAAAATGGTTGTGCCAATATCACCAGCAGCACGCGCGAGCGCTTCGTCATCATTATAATCAGGCCCCGGTTTAAATTCTTCCGGCAGATATTTTTGCAACGCAGGTTGAGCAATAATACGGCGCGTCAGGCGGATCGAGTCCGCTGCAACTTTTCGGTCCTGTTGTGCGGTCAGATAATTTAAATGGATCGCAGGTTTGGCCATAGGATCAGGGCTTTTGATATGAATGGTCCCGCGACTTTCCGGGCGCAGATTGCAGACACTTGCCGTGAACGCAGAAAAATCATGCAGCGGGTCGCCAAACTTTTCCAACGACAATGGTTGCACATGAAACTGCACATTTGGTGTTTCATGTTTACTACTGGATTTTGCAAAGGCGCCAAGCTGGGAAGGCGCCATCGACATAGGTCCCTTTCGAAACAATGCATATTCCATCCCAATACCGATTTTACCCAGCAAGCTATTTGCACGCTTATTCAGCGTCTGGACACCATCAACCTTATAAACACATCTGATTTGTAGGTGGTCTTGCAAGTTTTCACCGACACCTTTCAATTCATGCACAACGTTAATGCCGTGTTCTTGCAACACAGCGCCCGCACCAATGCCAGACATCTCAAGAATTTGTGGCGAGCCGACGGAGCCTGCAGAAAGAATAAACTCCGCATTGGAACAAATCGTTGCGTCTTGGCCATCATGACGGAGCTCGGCACCGGTCACCCGTCCTTCTACAATTGTCATTTTTTTGACCTGGGCATGGGTAAACACGGTCAGGTTCGCGCGATCCTGGGCAGGTTTCAAAAAGCCTTTGGCCGTACTCCATCGCCACCCGGCGCGTTGATTAACGTGAAAATACCCCGTGCCTTCATTGTCGCCACGATTGAAATCTTTGATTTTGGGGATACCCGCCTGCGCAGCAGCATCCTGAAAAGCATCCAGAATTTCCCAACTGAGGCGTTGTTTCTCAACCCGCCATTCGCCACCTTCCCCGTGGAACTCATCAGATGGTAAAACGTATTGGTCTTCAGATTTTTTAAAATACGGCAGAACATCGTCCCAACCCCATCCCGTATTTCCAGATTGCCGCCACTGATCATAGTCGTTCGACTGCCCACGCATATAAATCATACCGTTGATCGACGAGCAGCCACCCAACACTCGCCCACGCGGATAATTCAATGAGCGTCCATTCAATCCGGCATCAGGTTCGGTCTTAAATCCCCAATCCGTGCGTGGGTTGCCCATACAATAGAGGTATCCGACCGGAATATGAATCCAGACATAGTTGTCTTTGCCGCCCGCTTCCAAAAGCGCAACCGACGTGTTTGGGTTTTCTGATAAGCGATTGGCCAGCACGCATCCAGCGCTACCCGCGCCGACGATGACGTAATCAAATGAGCCTAAATCCTTCACGCTTCGTGCTCCATTGCCTATAACGATCAGTGATAGCCAAATCTTCTGACATCAACTCATACTTGATACGTCAACTTTCACAATAATTACATGTTATTGTGCATCAATAACAAAGGTTCAGCCAGCGCACGTATAGCCAGCCATTGAAAGATACAATCCTTGATCCCAAAACAAGTTGCGCATTCTAGGTGAAGTCGTGCCTTGAAGACGTGCTTTGAGGGAAAAAATGGTAAGCGGATATTTAAATAAAGAAATTCGTGACCGTTCAGCAATTGCCCGCGATTTAGTGAGTTCCACCCAAGGGGGCTGGGACAAAGCTTCTGTCATTGCTGATAGTCTGGATGTTATCTTCGCTGTTTTGGTCTATGGCCTGGAAACGGCCAAGCTGTCGTTTGACTATTCGTTAACGCATTGCTGGTCCATGACTGGGTATTGGCCCCGCGAACTTACAGGTAAAAAGCTCAAAGTCTTGCTGGATTCAGACGACCAAGCCGAAGTCGTTACAGATCTTATAGATGAGCTCAAAGATACAGGGCATGCAGATGCCTACGTTGCTTGCTGCCGGAAGAATGGCACTCGGTTCGGCTGTCATATCCTTGCACACCGCGCCGAGCGCACATCTTCCAACAAACAAATCTCGTATCACACATTCCTATCTGAATGCGACATCGCTTCCTGCCACTGAGCTTATCCGCGCCCAGCGAACGGCATTTTTGACGCCATAACTGTCAAAGAGAAGATATTCGTGTCCAAAGGATAGCTCGCCATATGCACAACGGCGCGGCCCACATCATTCACATCCATCATTGCCTCGGCGCGAATTTCACCATCAGCTTGCTTTACGCCTTTTGCCATTCGATCCGCCATCGGTGTTGCCGCATTTCCAATATCCAACTGCCCGACAGCAATGTTGTATTTGCGGCCATCCAGCGAGGCTGTCTTGGTCATCCCCGTGACGGCATGCTTTGTCGCCGTGTATGGGATAGAGTCCGGTCTTGGCGTGTGTGCTGAGATCGAGCCATTATTAATGATACGCCCACCCATTGGGTCTTGAGCTTTCATCGTTCTGAATGCGGCTTGAAGACACAGAAATGACCCCGTCAGGTTCACATCAACAACAGACTTCCATTGCTCATAAGATAAATCTTCTAACAAAATGCCGGGGGCGTTTTTCCCCGCATTATTGAACAACAAATCGAGATGGCCGAAGGTTTCAACCGTTTTTGCGAATAACGCAGCAACAGATTCCGGATCACTGACATCCGTCGAAACTGCCAACGCGCGCTCAGGTACACTTGAGAGTGACGCTGTTTCTTCTAATGCATCGAGACGACGCCCCGCCAGAACGACAGACCAGCCATCATCTATAAGTGCGTGCGCTGTTGCGCGTCCAACACCTGATCCAGCACCTGTGACAATTCCGACTTTAGTGGCATCTGACATGTTTTATCTCCCAGTAGAATATCTAAACGACGCATTAAGAAACGTCCTTTGTGCGCAACGTGAACACGGCTTATCAGTAATATCGGGAGTACAGACGCCAACGACAAGGAGTAGATGATGCTGAATTTGCACGACGATCCAATTTCCGGAAACGTTTATAAGGCGCGATTGATCATGGCGTTCCTGGACATCCCCTATAACTATACCCGTTACGATGTCACCAAAGCAGAAACCCGCACACCAGC
>DGOK01000071.1 GCA_002389385.1 Rhodospirillaceae bacterium UBA4468
GAACGTCCCAGCCGAGCAATTGCTGGGTGGCGAAGAAGGCCAAGGCTTCAAACAATTGATGGCGACCTTCGAGAGTGCGCGTATCCAGACCGCGGCACGCGCCGTTGGTGTCGCACAGAACGCAATGGAGCTGGGGCTAGAGTATGCCAAAGGACGCGTTCAATTTGGCAAGCCGATCTACGCGTATCCACGGGTCCATGGCAAGATTGCCTGGATGGCTGTTGAAACCATGATCGCGCGTCAGATCACATACTTCTCGGGTCGCCAAAAAGATTCAGACCGTCGCTGCGATATTGAAGCTGGCATGGCAAAATTGTTGGCGGCACGTGTCGCCTGGTCAAACGCTGATGGGGCCCTGCAAATTCACGGCGGCAATGGCTACGCGTTGGAATACCCAATCTCACGCGTGCTGTGTGATGCGCGTATTCTCAACATTTTTGAAGGTGCGGCTGAAATTCAAGCACAAGTGATCGCCCGTGGCCTGCTGGACGGTCGCAATTGAGTACGACCTTACACACGCCGAGCGCTGATATTGCAGCACGGGTCGCCGACGCCATTGTCCGCGAAGCCGGTGATTCAGATTCAGAACAGATTATTGATCTTATTAACGGTGTATACGCTGAGTACCAAGGCTGCGTTTTGTTGGTCGACGAAGAAGAACCTGAGCTAAAAACACCAAAGACATCATTTGAAAAAATAGGTGGTCGGTTCTGGGTCGCTGAATGCGATGGGAACGTTTGCGGCACTGTCGCCCTGACGCCAACAGATGCACCCGGCTTTGCACGTTTGCACAAGCTCTATGTATCCAGTGCAGCGCGAGGCCGTGGCATCGGCGAAGCCTTGTGTAATCTTGCGGAACAAACAGCAAAAAGCGAATTGCACGCTGAGAATTTCATGCTGTATACGGACAGTCGCTTTCTTGATGCGCACCGACTTTATGAGCGGCTGGAATATATTCGCCAGCCCGGCCTTGTTGAGCGTGCCGATGCATCTCATTCTATCGAGTACGTATATACCAAACGGCTTTAAGCGATTTTAACGCGTGCCGATCAGAGACTTATCGACGTTAATCCCAAAAAGCTTTTCAGCGTTCTTGTAGGCGAATTTCTCGGCAAGATCTTTTGGAAAATAACTGATCCAGCGACGATTGTCGTTGATAAGCCCAACATAATTTTCCCATTGCGCGTTCGCCCACGTATCAGACCCAACCATAAATTTGTCTGAATGTTTGGTCAGCAGATGCTTCCACTCAGGCTCAATATCTTCGGCCCCAAGAATTTCATGTTCTCGGTATGAAAGGTCGGCATAAAGCGCCGGATACGTATCCATCATTTTTTCGATGACACCCGGTGCGGCGGACATACCTGCGTGTGCCCAAATGATTGTTAGCTTGGGTTCGGCATCATAGAAAAATTTTACAGTCTCGGCCTCGTCGGTGTGTATATGTAAAAGAATATTTCGTTCAGCTGCCAGTTTTGCAATCTGGCGCAAGAATGCATCGTCTTTGGTATCAATTGAATGGGCATGAAACTCGCCGATACCCACATGTGGATGTGCGTCCAAACGGCCACGCAGATAATCCAGCATCTCTGGCGCGCGGGTCCAGTTTGATGAGCCCCAACCGCCGTGATACGGGCGCACTTCAGGGACAATCCTGTTGGGTGCGTACTCATAAAGTTTGATCGTACCGTCATCAGGTGTGGAGGACACAAGCGCCATCGCCACACCTGACTTGTCCATCAACTCAATTACAGTGCCTGGCGGATACGGCCCCCAAGCTGGTTCCTTGTAATGCACGTGCGCATCGAAGATCGGCAAGTGATCAACGCCGTCACCGATAGGGTCGGCGACAACAGGCGTCACGGCCAAGACCGCAGAGATTAACGCCCAAAAAAAGCCTGCACGCATTAAGCGGCAACCCCTTCGTGCACATTAAGTGTCGCAACCACGGCGTCCGCAGCTTCACGGCCCTTGGTCACAAAATGTGTTGAGAAGAACGCGATATGTTCAGCAGCACCTTCTGAGAACTGATGCGGCGTCAGAACAACAGAGAACATCGGTGTTTCAGTTTTGAGTTGGACATTCATCAACCCCGTGACCACGGCATCAGCGACAAAATCGTGACGATAAATGCCCCCATCAACGACGAAGCCTGCGGCGACGAGGGCGACAACATCCGGGTCTTTTGCAAGCTTTTGCGCCAACAGCGGAATTTCAAATGCCCCCGGCACATCGTACACGACGACATCGTAATCAACGACATTATGTTCATCCAGACGCGCCTTGAATCCGACAAGTGCCTGATCAACGATATCGGCATGCCAGCGGGCTTGGATGAAGATGATTTTTTTAGACATTGCAGTACTTCCTTCAAATCAAAGACAGCACGCAATCGGGACAGACACACGCATAGATCCTAAGACCTTACATACGCCCTGTTCTCTCACATCCGGACTATGACCGTCGGCTCCGGAATCACACCGGATCTGCTGACCCCGACCAAATAGCCGGGCGCTCGCGGGCTTATGCACTTGATGCATTTACCGCCGGTGGGGAATTACACCCCGCCCCGAGAACGTAAATTCAAAATAGCAGCATCACCGGCAAGCTCAAGC
>DGOK01000143.1:0-6585 GCA_002389385.1 Rhodospirillaceae bacterium UBA4468
TCTGCCGTTAAGAGCGTCACAGTCGGCGCCGCAATTGGTACTTTAATAAAATGCTGATGTGGTTTCATACCGTTCCACATTTCAGCCATAATCCTTGCAGACTCTGCCGCGCGTTCACGTTGATCAACATGTGGGTTTGTCAGGTACGCGACGAGCACGTCCGTATATTCAGCCATCTCGAGTGATACATTGGCATGCAGATCCAACGTTGCAATCATCGGTATCTCTGAGCCGACGACATCCCGCACCATTTTGTATAAACGTCCGTCCGGATCCCAATCTTCAGTCGCACGCATCGCACCATGACTGACAATATAAACACCATCTAATTCACCAGCAGACTTCAAACGACCTTCCATCAATCCCAGAGTTTTATCAAAGAATGTTTGATCTATGGAGCCACCGGGTTCAGCGTCAGCAATAACGATCGGCACCATCTCCCAATCGTCCGAAATCTCATTCATCTGAGTGACAAAACCTGACACTTCAGAGGGTATCTTTGGAGACGTGCTTTTAAGTTCGTTTAGGATTTCATCGCCTAAAAGGTAACAACGTTTGCGGTAATCCGCTTCAGTTGTAATAGGCGAAAAACTATTGCTCTCAAGTAAGAAACCCAAGATAGCTATTCGTTTTGTCATCATAATTACCTTAAACAAAAAAACGGGGGCACCCCATAAAAAGTACCCCCGCCTAATTTAAATTTGCTCTGTGTATTAACGAGAGCGAAGACGTGGATCCAATGTATCGCGGACCGCATCACCGAACAGGTTAAAGCCAAACACAGCGAGCGATATCGCTATACCAGGCCAAATTGCAACCCACGGTGCACTTTCAGCATATTCCTCAGCACCACCTTGAAGCATCAAGCCCCAAGCTGGTGTAGGCTCTTGCACACCCATACCGAGGTATGAAAGCGAAGCCTCAAGAAGAATAGCCTGACCTACAAATGCACTGAACAAAATCAAGAACGGAGCCATGACATTGGGTGCCATGTGACGCAGTATAATCCGCATGTGCCCAAAGCCAAGTGCACGAGCTGCATCTACATAAGGAATTTCACGAATAGCCAAAGCGTTAGACCGGACAACACGTGCACACTGAGGAATAAACGGTATCGTAATCGCGATGATAACGTTCTCAGTACCAGCACCCAATGTTGCAACTACAGCCAAAGCCAAAATAATCAATGGAAATGCCATGAATACATCCATGACACGCTGCAAGACTAGATCAAACGTTCCGCCAAAATATGCTGACGCAACACCAAGCACAAGGCCAGCAAATGCACCAATTGTTGCAGCAGAGAACCCAACAAACAAAGCTGTTTGAGCACCATATATTATACGTGTAAAAATATCACGACCAAATTGATCTGTACCCATTAGGTACGTTGCGTTAGGTGGCGTAAGCATATTTTCAAACGAGTTAAACTCAGGATGAAACGGTGTCAGTATTGGTGCAAAAATAGATGCAAAAACCATCAATAGAACGATAATTAATCCAGCGACACCAACTGGCTGTTTACGTGCCATTGTTTTAGCCGCTAAAAACCACGGTGTTTTTTCTTCAAGTTCTTCAAGCTGCGCTTCAAGAGATGCTTCGTTAACAATTGCCATTTTCATCCATCCTTAACTGTAACGAATACGCGGGTCTAGCCAAGCGTAACATAAATCAATAATAAAGTTCGTTACCACAAATATCAAAACGACTAGCATGACTAATGCCTCTGTCATTGCGTAATCATGATTTTGAACACTCTCTATGAACAACTTACCAATACCGTTCAGATTGAACACTTGCTCGGTCACAACTAAACCACCCATAAGGAATGCAAATTCAATACCGATGATTGTGACAACGGGGAGCATTGCATTTTTGAGGGCGTGGCGATTAATAACAATTTTTTCAATCAGACCTTTCGCACGTGCAGTCCTAATATAATCCTCACGAAGAACTTCCAGCAAGGCGGAGCGCGTCATACGTGTCGCAACTGCAGAGTAACGGTACCCCGTTGCAACGGCAGGCCAAATTAGTTGAGCAATATTGTGCGCAGGATCTACCCATATTGGTTTATAATCGATCGGCGGCATCCATGGTATACCTGTCACCTGCTGCGTTACAATCAACAGCCCAAGAATAATCATAATGCCGAGCCAGAACGAAGGGATTGCAATACCAGCAATCGCGAATGTCCTCACGGCATAGTCAAGCCAAGTGTCCTGTTTGATAGCAGAAATAGCTCCCAATGGAATTGCAATAATAACTGCAACAAACGTAGCCATAATTGCTACTTGCAACGATAATTCAAAGCGAAGCCCAATCTCAAACAAAATCGGCTTACCAGTCCACATTGAATCACCAAAATTAAACGTAAAGAACCCGATCATAAAATCTGCAAACTGAACAAACATCGGTCTGTCGATGCCTAAATTTGAGCGGCAGGTATCAATTTGAGCTTGATCAACGTATAGGCCTGTTCCAGCAAATCGAAGTTCGCAAACATCACCAGGAATGAGCCGCATAAGGAAGAAAACGAGTACGCCCGCACCGATTAGGGTCGGTATCATGAGCAATACACGTTTGAAAATATACTTAGACATGGACGTCCAACCGTATTTCTAGAATTACATTAAAGAAAATTAGTTGCCCACCTGCTGCCTGAGCAACAGGTGGGAACCAATAATTAGCGAACGAATTACTTGTCCAACCAGATATGATCTAGGTGCTGAGCCAAGTAATGTGATGGAGCAATTTTCCAACCCTTCACGTATGAACGGTGTGGATTAATCTTGTACCACCATAAAGTAACCATTCCACTTGTCTCATCGCTAAGCGAACGTGTCTCGTATTGACGAACGAGCTGACGAAGTTTAGTGGCATCGCCCTCTTTTTCGATTTTCGAATAAATAGCTTCCAACTCCGGATCTTCAAAACGCCCGTAGTTGTTACCTGCAGAACCAAGAAACTTTGTCATGTCTGCAATCGGGTTAATAACTGACTGGCAGTTAAAGTCAATTGAGACATCAAAGTCTGCTTTCTTACGAAGTGAGTCGTAGAAAGGACCGGAAGGCTGAACCCGCTGAGCAGTTTCAATGCCAACTTTGCGCCACTGATCAACAAGCCATGTACCAACAACCTTGTAGGGCTGATCAACGCCACGGTTTGAGAAGTCAACCTTAAGGTTAGAGTGACCTGCATCTGCAAGTAGCTTCTTGGCCTCTGCACGAGATGCTTCGATGTCGGTGTTGTAGCCCTTAAGCTTCATCAACTCATCTTTAGTTGCAGCAAGTGGGTGGTTCGGGAACATTACACCACCAACCGTTTTCACGATTGCGATCTTTGACAGGTACTTAGACCCACCCCAACGATCGATACCAAGCGTCAAAGCATTACGAACTTTTGCATTATCGAATGGTTTACGCTTTTGGTTTGGAGTTGCGAGCAGAACGCAGTTCCAATCGCTTTCTTGGACCGTAATCTCATCACCAAGTGACTTAACAAGGTCATCACGTGCTTTCGGAGGGAAACCACGGAATTCGATTGCGGCACGATCACCACGAATAGCAGAAAGACGAACAGCCATCTTAGGCGCTGCAATCGCTTTAAAGCCATCTAGGTAAGGTTTACCCTTGAAGTGATAGTTTTGGTTCTTAATGCCTTCAACAAACGCACCTGGCTGGTGCTGAACAAACTTGAAAGGTCCCGTGCCGTTAACGTTAGCTTTGTGCCATGACATGCCATGCGCATCCAAGTCTTTCTTCGAGTAAACGAAGTTAAATGGTGTTGCAAGGGCAGGAATGAACGCAGCCGTTGGGAACTTAAGTTTGAAAACAATTGTATGCGCATCCGGTGTGGTAATTGTATCCACTGAACGGAAAAACGCCTTACGAGCTGATGGAACACCTTCTCCTGGAAAAACGATCTTGTCCATCGTTGCCTTAATATCAGCAGATGTTAGTGGCGTGCCATCATGGAACGTTACACCCTTACGAATTTTAAACGTAAATTTGGTGCCATTTTCAGTTGCTGTTGGCACGTCACCTTCACAGAGGTCGCACTCAAAATCCGTCGGATCGGACGGATTATTCGGGTTAACCCGAATAAGCAAGCTATAGAACGGCCGGATCGGGTGGATCATGCCGAATGTTGTCTCTTGGTGTCCGTCGTATGACGGAATTTTAGAGCCAACAACGAAGTTCAGAATGCCACCAGATTTTGGTGTCTCTGCCTTCGCAGCGCCCGCACCTGCAGTAAGGCCAAGGCCCACCACAGAAGCAAGAGCAAGTTTACCAATTTTATTGAGCATTTTTAGTCTCCTTCCCTGAATTGAAGAATATTGTTTGGCTTACGCCATATCATGTGAACGTAACGTGCCCGCGGTACGCTCACACCTCTGAACAGGCCACCCAGTGGCCTGGTTTCACTTCCCGCAATTGCGGAATGTCTTTTGTGCAGCTATCAACCATTTTTGGGCATCTAGGATGGAAAACACATCCTGATGGAGGATTGATAGGGCTAGGAATTTCACCTTTAATAACAGCATGCGCACGTGTCTTTTCGATCTCTGGATCAGGAATCGGCACAGCATCCAACAATAGTTTAGTGTATGGGTGCATCGGATTCTCGAACAGCTCGTCACCATCGGCCAACTCAACCAAATTACCAAGGTACATAACCGCAACCCGGTGACAAATATGTCGAACAACACTAAGGTCGTGCGAAATAAACAAGTACGTAAGATCAAACTCGTCGCGCAAATCCTCGAGCAGGTTAATAACCTGCGCCTGGATCGATACATCAAGCGCTGACACGGCTTCATCGCAAATAATGAATTCTGGGTTCATTGCCAAAGCGCGCGCAATACCTACACGTTGACGCTGACCACCAGACATTTCATGTGGATATCGATCAGCAAAAGCTGTGGCTAGGCCACAAACATTCAACAAATAATGTACACGCGTCCGACGCTCAACTGGATCAGTAATAATACCATGCACATGCATAGGCTCAGCAATGATATCGCCAACCTTCATACGAGGATTAAGCGAGCTGTATGGATCTTGGAAGATAACCTGAATTTTTTTACGTACGTCGATCATCTCCTTTGGCGAATATTTTGTAATATCTTCGCCGTAGAAAATAATCTCCCCTTCTGTTGGCTTCTCTAACTGGAGAATACAACGACCGGTCGTTGTTTTACCACAACCAGACTCGCCCACAACACCAAGTGTCTCGCCGCGATAAACCTGAAAACTCACGCCATCGACAGCCTTAACATGAGCAACAACTTTAGGAATAAACACACCATCAGTGACTGGGAAGTGCATCTTTAGGTTTTTTACATCAACAAGAACTTCATCGAAGCCCTTAGAACTACCCGTGACCGATTCACGTTTATTTGCTTCACGTATATTTGGTGCTACTTCGCTCATCCGATGACGTCCTTCACTTCTTTCGCTAGATTTTCTTTCTCAAAGCATGCTGATGTGTGACCCGGCTCGATTTCCTCAAGCGGAGGGAAACTCTTTGCACATACATCTGTTGCAAAACGGCATCTTGGACGGAACGAACAACCATCATCCAGCTTGGTAAGTTCAGGCGGTTGGCCATCAACAGGATCAAGCTTTGCCGCACGCTGCCTGTCCATACGTGGCACCGACTTTAGCAATGCCAATGTATATGGATGGCGAGGACGGTGATAAATGTCTGTCGCAATACCTGATTCAATAATACGACCCGCATACATCACGTTAACTCGGTCAGCATACCGCGCAACAACACCAAGGTTGTGGGTAATGATGATCATTGCCACACCCAAATCGCGGGTAAGGTTTTTCATCAATTCCAAAATTTGCGCCTGAATGGTCACATCAAGAGCCGTTGTCGGCTCATCAGCGATAATCAGCTTTGGGTCACATGCCAGTGCCATCGCGATCACAACACGTTGACGCATACCGCCAGATAAATGGTGAGGATACTGTGCCAATCGACGCTCAGGCTCGGATATACCTACAAGACCAAGAAGGCCAACAGCCTTCTTCATTGCATCGGCTTCAGACATGCCCAAGTGCGCAATCATTGGCTCCATAAGCTGGAGACCAATTGATAGCACTGGATTGAGCGATGTCATCGGCTCCTGAAAGATCATGCCAATATCGCGACCGCGAATGTTCCGCATCTCATCATCCGTAAGCGTGAGCAAGTCCTGGCCATCAAAGTTGATGGAACCACCGACAATTTTGCCAGGAGGCCATGGGATCAATCGCATTATACTCATTGCCGTAACAGACTTGCCCGATCCAGACTCGCCCACAACAGCAACAGTTTCGCCCTGTTCAACAGTATAAGAAACACCATCGACAGCTTTCACAGTCCCAGCCGACGTAAAAAACTGAGTCTGAAGATCTTTAATTTCCAGTAAGGCCACATTCACTCCCTAGGATAGTCAATATTATTCTTTGTTGTAGTAAACGTAATGACGGTTTCGCAGGGTGTCAATTGATAACCCTAAATCAAATTCTTGGATAATTTATCTTGCATTTTGCATAATTTCCGAAACATCTTCTCTACACTGTATCTCTAAAA
>DGOK01000143.1:6627-20167 GCA_002389385.1 Rhodospirillaceae bacterium UBA4468
TGTATCACTAAAAAAGTTAAGTGAAAATATTTCATAATACGAGACATTAAATAATATTAGATCATCGCACTTGCCGAGAGGTTACTCTATTTGCATTGTTGCCACGAAAAGAATCAATTTATGGAGAAGAGTTTTATGTCGTCAGATCAGTTTGAACGCGGCCTTAAGTGCCGCAAAGAAGTACTTGGTGAAGCATACGTGGAAGCGTCGTTAAGCAAGGCCGATGATTTCAATCGTGACTTCCAGGAGATCGTTACCGAGTACTGCTGGGGCGGCACATGGGGACGTGGCGTTTTGTCTAAACGGGACAGATCGATTCTTAACTTAGGCATGCTTGCTGGCCTTGGTAAAAGCCAAGAATTCAAACTTCACTTTCGTGGCGCCATGACTAACGGTCTGTCTATTGAAGATCTCCGTGAGATCCTTATTCAAGTTGCAGTGTATTGCGGAATCCCAGCTGGTATCGAAGCTTTCCGTCTGGCCAGAGAAGTTTT
Organism: Rhodospirillaceae bacterium UBA4468; assembly: GCA_002389385.1. GTDB lineage: Bacteria > Pseudomonadota > Alphaproteobacteria > Rhodospirillales > Casp-alpha2 > UBA4479. The sequence continues at coordinate 7,122 of DGOK01000143.1, forward strand.
TGCAGACCTGGATATTGATGTCTCGAATATGGATGAAGGTAAATAAGATCATGTCGAATTCAAAAGTCATTGGCTTTGTTGGCCTTGGTCAAATGGGCGGCCCTATGGCGACAAATATCGCTAAAGGTGGTGCTGAAATCGTTGTTTATGATAAAGCTGGAACATCAGAGCGAGCACCGGAAGGTGCAAAACTCGCCAACTCATTTACCGATGTATTGAGCATGGCTGATACAGTTTTTCTTTCCGTGCCAGATGGCCCGGTATCGATTGCTCTCGCCAACGAAATCGCCGTAACTGAAGGATGCCGTGCAACTGTCGTCGTCGACCTTTCAACGATTGGACCCGAGGCTGCGCGCGAAGCAAACGAGATCCTGAACGGTACTGGCATTACCTATATCGACGCACCTGTATCTGGAGGTCAAGCTGGCGCACGTGCCGGCACAATTACTGTTATGTGGGGTGGCCCAAAAGCCGTCATGAACGAGCATGAAGCTGTCCTTAATTCATTCTCTAAGAATGTATTCCATTGCGGTGATTCGCCAGGGCAAGGGCAATCCGTAAAAGTTCTGAACAACTTCCTTTCGGCCATTGCGATGACCGCAACATCAGAGGCTGTTCTTTACGGGTTAGCGCAAGGCGTTGAGATGAAAACTATCTTGGATGTCGTGAACGTTTCGACGGGTCAAAACACGGCAACAGCCGACAAGTTTCCAAAACGTGTAATGACAGAATCATTCGATGCAGGGTTTGCGACGAAGCTTCTGACAAAAGATGTGAACTTGTTTCTAAAGAATGCCAAAGCCGCAGGGACACCGCTTACACTTGCGGCGACCCTCGCATCGATCTGGAATGGCTGCAATGCAACCCTTCCAGAAAGTGACTTCACACGTATTTACGAGTACGTGCGCGATAACGGCTAAGACCTGTTGCCGTCCGCTCTTAGTATCCCAAATCTAATAATGGGAATGCTGAGAGCGGATGAGCTTCATTGACAGCATCAGATTCGCGGATCAAATAATTTGCATCCAGCTGATCGTAACTCGTCACACCAAGTAAACCCATACACGTCTGAACTTCCAGCTCAAGCAGCTCAAGCATCCGAACCACGCCCGCCTCGCCTGCCGCGGCATATGCCAACCCCTGCAAGCGACCAATGCCGACAGCATCGGTACCCCGGATCATCGCCTTGACCACATCTGCACCGCGCATCACGCCGCCATCCAGAATAATCTTCGCTTTGCCATCAACTTCAGCAACGATTTCCGGCAGGACGTCGATACCGCCTCTTCCGTGATCCAGCTGTCGCCCACCGTGATTTGAGACATAGATAACATCACAGCCTTCTGAGACAGCAATCATAGCATCTTCCGCCGTGGCGATGCCTTTAAGAATGAGCGGAATATCGTATTTCTCTCGGATACGGCGGAAGTCTTTCCAGCTAAACGAGCGCTGATATTCTTCACCTTGGGATTGGGATTGCCGCGCGATCGAGAGGAAACCTTTCGATTTGTCACGCTCTCGGCGCCCGTAATAATCAAGGTCGATTGTGAAACAAAACGCCATGTATCCATGCGCAATAGCTCGGTCGATATGATCATCAATCCAAGCTTCGTCGCCACGCACATAAAGCTGATAGATACGCGCAGCATTTGGCGCTGCATCAGCAACAGCTTCAAGACCAGGATCACATACCGAGCTCAACATATGTGCCGCACCAAACGTGCCTGCGGCTTTTGAAACCCCTGCTCCACCATCTTCGCTAAACTGCTGCAACGATCCAATCGGCGCCATGATAATAGGGAGACGCAAGTTCCTTCCCAGGAAGTCCACTGATGCGTTTAAACCGCTCACATCACGCATAACACGCGGACGAAAAGCTAATTTGTCGAAGCCAAGACGGTTCCGCTTTTGTGTCGTTTCTGTTTCCGCCCCGCCCACAAGATAGTCCCAAGCGCCATCATCAAGATTAGAACGTGCTTCTTTCACAAACTGGTGGAGAATCTGAAACTTTTTTTCTACATCGCTCGTCATTTTTTTAGTGTCCTATTATTAGGTATGAATTTGGGTTTTGGTTACGATGACCGCATCCAAATCTGCGTAGATATAATCACCTGGATTGATAACGACGCCGCCAAACTTTAATTGCACGTCAGCTAGACCTATGCCGTCCGTACGAGGGCGCATCGCAGTGCATTTCATCGCCTTGGCGCCAAAATCAAGTTCTACAAATTCATGGATATCTCGGACTGCACCATTAAAAATCAAACCCTCCCATCCTTGCTTGCATGCTTCAGCCGCAATGTTGCCACCGCACAGAGCGCGGCGCATGGAACCACGACCATCAACGACGAGCACTTTGCTTTTACCGTCACGACGAATAACATCAAGGATTTCTTTGTTGTCTTCGTAAGTAGAGAACGTCACGGCCTCGCCGTGAAAGCATGTGCGCTTCCCAAAATCATGAAACATCAACTCGCATACTTGAGCCGCTGGTTCGTCGTCGCAAATATTTGCGCAACGGATGATGTCTTGATCGGTCATTCGGTAAGTTCTCCTGTGAATTAAAGAATTATTTCGCTGTGAAATCATAAGGGGTCTTGGGTCGAGGGTCTATTGTCCTTACATTATATTTAACTTCAGTATCCATTTTTTCAGAGGAGATTTTAAAATGAGTAAATTTGCCATCTTTGTGACTGTCAAAGTTAAAGAAGATATGGTCGATGATTTCCTGGCGTTTGCATTACCTAACGCAACATCAGCCGTGCGTGACGAGCCGAATTGTCACATGTTTCGTGTTATGCAAAACAAAGAAGACCCATCAACAATTCATTTTTACGAAGTCTACACTGAAGCAGCCAGCTTGGACTTGCACCGTGAATTCCCTCATTACAAAAAATACGATGAAGGCACCAAAGACATGATCGTGGAAAAGTCCATCGTTAAGGTCGACGTCCTTCACTAAACCGGTTTAGCCCTTTGCTTTTTCTCTGAAGTTGCTCGCCATCACGGCGGCACCTATGAGCATGATTATACCCATGGCAACCCAAGCAAGACCGTAATCGTTATTGCTCCAGTCCAGAATTTGGCCAAACAGTGGCGGACCAATTACGCCCCCAACGGACCATGCAACGGCATTATAGCCGATGGCTGATCCCACCAACGATGGCGGGGCGGTTTCTGCTGTCATGGAAAGAATTAATGCAGCGTAGGATGCAATTGTCCCACCCATCACAGAAGCCAGTAACATCAGCCCCCAATACGGCCAATCTGGATTAACAAAGTACGCTGCACCACACGACAAGCCACCAGCAAGTACAACGGATATCACAACGACTTTTCGACGCCCACCAAAAACCGCATCCGATAGATATGAGAAACCAAAGCGACCAAACGCACTTGCACTTTGAGCGAACGCGACTGCTATGGCGGCCATTGGCTGACTTGCTTGCGCCGCATCTCGCATGAACAAGGCTATGTAGGCAGATAAACTGGATTGACTGGTATTAAACATCGCACAGGATATGAAAATGACGTTCATGTTACGATTCGTAACGACAACTTTAAGATCGCTCAAAATAGATTTTATACCACCACTTCCACGTGTTGGTTTGCGCGTCAACGGCAGCCATAACAGTGCTGTAACAAAAGTCATTCCAGCTGCAATCCAAAGCACGATCCGCCAATCTATGTAGGCCGCCATGACACCGCCGCCAGCACCAAGCACGCCACCTAGTGGGACGCCTAGTTGTTTAAGACCCATTGCGGTCCCACGCCATTTAACCGGAAACCAACGCATGACACCTTTTGCGGTGGCCGGGTTCACAAATGAATACCCAAGCCCCATGAGGAATGCAGCAGCGATTGCAGGATAGAAGCTCTCAGCAAAAGAAAACATTATGCTACCAACCATCATGATGATCATCGATCCAGATAGCGTCCATCCAACACCAAGCCGGTCTGTAATCGCACCGCTTGGCATTGCAGAAATCAACTGTGCGCCAAATACGGCAGACATAAAGAAACCAAACTCAGTTGCAGAAATACCCAAGTCATCACGGATGACCGGGCCCATTGCCATAATCGACAGATAGCAAGATGTGCCAACCGTATGTGCCAAGGACAGCAATATAATTCTTGCCCGCCACGGATTAACGCCGGGAGGTAATGAAGGCGTATCAAAGTCGATATCAGGCAGGCTCATTCGGGCGTTCTTTGAAAAAGAAAACAAGCATCATTGTACCCAGAGCAACTAGCCCAGCAGTCACTATCCATGCGATGTCATAACCGCCCCAATGATCAACGATCCAACCAAAGAGTATCGGCCCCAACATTCCGCCTATATGAACACCAACCATATTCACGCCAATCGCCGATCCTGCTAACCGAGGCTCAACAGCTTCGACAACAACGGCTTGTGCAACAGGTGCAAAGGACGCGATTGTAATCCCTAAAGCCATCGCCAAGCCGATACCGATCCACAGACCCAAACCGGGCCCAATGAAACTAAACATTACCATAAACACTGCGGCGCTACCGCAAATCCATGCCATGAGAACGGCGCGTCGATCGGCATAATACCGGTCACAAATCACACCCCAACCAATTCGAGCGATGGCACTTGCTGTCTGGGTCAATCCTAAGGCTACACTGGCAGCTTCCTGACTAGCCTTGGCAGTCGATGTGAGAAACAGTGTCAAAAAGCTAAAGAAATTTGTTTGCCCGACATTCAACAATCCATTCAATACTGCATAAACATTGAAATTCCGGTCTTTCATCACATCGCCGAGATTACCGACAATGCTTTTTCGCTGATCAAGCGGCAAAGGCACATGATGCTTTGCCAATACCAGGCAATACAAACCGTTCATCATGATAATAGCAGCGACGCCAAACATAATTGTCTGCCAGTTATCAATCGTCGCAAATGCACCATTCCCGGCTGCAATGACGCCTCCAAGTGGGACGCCAACCTGCTTTAATCCCATCGCGGTGCCACGCCTGGCGCGTGGGAACCAATCAAGCACTCCACGGGCTGTTGATGGGTTCATCATGGCATAACCAAGGCCCATGATGAACATCGCACCGAGGCATTGATAATACCCATTGGCAATGGCCAAGGTTATTGCCGCTGCAAACATCAGCATATGACCAGCGACCAAGGTTCGTCCGACGCCATACCGGTCTGTAATACCCCCAGCAGGCATAGACCAAAATGCTTGCGCGGCATAGTAAGCAGAAATGAAAGCACCGAATTCTGCAGCACCAAGACCCAGGTCAGCAGAAATAACCGGGGCCATTGCCATCACCGAAATAATGTTCACAGTGCCAACAACGTGCGACAAAATAAGAGCTGGAAGGCGGCTCAGCCATGGGTTTCCGGTGATACCGGGTGTGTTCAAGATTGCAACGCCCGTCCGTCCATACCGCCCTCATTCAGGTCGAGATGACGCATCGCAGTCGGCGCAATATCTATCGCCGATGTCTTGTCTTTGCTTTCACTGCTGGCTTGGAAACCCGCACCGGCGCACAAAAGAAACGGACTCTGCTCGTACTTTCCAAGCCCACCATGCTGACCACACCCAACGTTATTCGAGATTTTAATATCACCTTGAAACGCGACACTAGTTCCAGGAACGCCATCGTCACTTGGTTCATCGGTATCTTTACCAACTGCGACAATATCAATGCCGCCTTTAGGATCGAGCCCAATTTCAGCGATCTCATCACCTACGTAGACACCACCGATGCGACTATCATTGCGCAAGACATCCGCAATTGCGTCTCGTCGATCCTTGGCATCATTACTTAAGAAGATTGTTGCGCTTAAACCCTGAGGTGCGATGGCAACATCGTTAGACCCCGGCGCACTTTTAAGACCGGCATCAATAAGTATGTCTTCAAGATCAACAATCTCGCCAATCGTCTCGTGCCCATGATCGGACGCGACCATAAACAAGACATCACCCTTGTCGATATCATGTTGAAGATTATCAAACACCCGGCCCGCCTGCGCATCTGCAGATCGAATAGCATCAATATGCGCTGGCGATCCCATGGACACACCGTGCTGCGTATTATCTGGTTCACACTGCCATAACAGTGCCATTGCGGGTTTTTGCTTAACCAGAACATCGTCGATAAACCGCTTCGTCATTTCCGCATCACCTGCCGTGTCATGGCCACATGCATGTGGTGGTATCGTCGTGCGCCCAGGCCCCGTTGCCATATCACGGTGGATCATGTGCCCATGTCCATCAGGGTCAAGAAAGATGCCTGCTCCTGGTGATGCATTCGCGTAGATCACCGCGCCGCCAACATCTTTCACGCGCTCTGACATCGTCGGCACCTTCAGCGTGCGCCCTGTCGCTGCATGAAGCTTGTCACGAAAGCCAGGAGGACCAACGGAGAAAACTTGAAGTCCTTCACCAAGATCAAGCGCCACAGCATTACCTTCAAGCCCATGACGGCCAGGCAAGCAGCCTGTACCGATTGACGCTGCTGTCGTCCTAGTTGTTGAAGGGAAGACGCCGCCATGTGCCTTGAAGTACATGCCAGCCATAGCGATCCGCATAAGATTAGGCGTGTTCTCTTCATTGACCATATCGGCCCTCAATCCATCACAGATAACAATCACAACACGCTTCATTTTTTGATCCTTCGATTTATAACTATTCGATATTTCATGATCTCAGAATGACGAGACCATCAACAGCTGTCACACCCTGCCCTTCTGCACCGACGATCAAAGGATTGATCTCGGCTTCGGTCGGCGGAGTATCTTCATTTGCCAGTTTCGATAGGTTAACTAAGGCTTCTGCTAAGGCATCTAAATCACCCATCGGCAGATTACGGTATCCACGAATTGGCGCCAGTCCCTTTACTTCAGCAATCATATCTTTTGCCGTGGCCGTATCGATCGGTGCCATACGGATCGCACTATCGCCGTAGACCTCGGCTAAGATACCACCCGGTGCCAATACGACGACGGGCCCGACTTGAGGATCGACCCGAAAGCCAATCAAAGCTTCACCAACGCCACGGGCCATTTCCTCAGCAAGAAACGTATCCAACTTGAGGTCTGGTTTAATAGCGGCAACCGCACTCTTAATGTCCCGGATTGCACGAATAAGCTCTTCGGCATTCTGGATATTAAGTTTTACAGCACCGGCTTCCGTCTTGTGAGGTAAATCAGCAGACAACGCTTTGATAACAACAGGGAAAGATAATCCCTCTACGAGACCGCTGTCCCCAACGACCGCATGCTTCACGACGGGAATGCCAAGTCCGGCAAAGAGCTCAAGGGATTGTGCTTCGTTTAATGTTGTCAGTTGATCTGGTGTTGTTGAGTTTTCATCAATTGCCATTTTGCTCGTTTGAGCAGTCGGCTCTCGCCACGCAAAAAAAGCACGCATGGAATCAGCACATGCTTCTGGTGTTCTGAATGCTGCGATTCCAGCGTCCGCGAGTAATCGCAGTGACGAGTCCGCCTGCGGGACCATAAATGCCGCAACAGGTTTACTCGCCTTACGCGCAACCTCAACAATCGGCGCAACAGCAAGCTCTGGGTGGAACTGTGCAGATGAGCCAACAACACATACAACTGCGTCACAAGCATCACTCTTAAGCAATGCCTCAAGCGCAGCACCATAAACACCTTCACGCGTACCCGCCATTGTCAGATCAATGAGGGGTCCACGTCCAATTTTAAGATCAAAATCACTGAGCCGTTTATGTACAGCCTCAGGTGCAGCAATCACATCAAGGCCAACCGCACCTAATCTGTCGACAACCGTCGATGCGCCACCACCTGTCGTGGTCATGACACCAACGCGCATCCCTTTGGGTGGCGTTTGACCTATCAACAATGGTGGCATTTCGAATAATGACTCAAGCGTTTCAATGCGAAGAATCCCTGTCGCAAGGAAAAACGCATCGACGGCCTTATCTTCACCCGCCAGAGCGCCTGAGTGCGACAATGCAACGGCCTGCCCTGCTTGCGACCGGCCAAGCTTATAGGCGATCACAGGCTTCCCAACGGCAAAGGCTTTACGTGCGGCCTCGGCCAACGTTGCGGTGTCGCGTAATGCTTCAAGAAACAAAAGAATGACATCCGTTTCAGGATCATCGACAAGCACGTCGACCAATTCGCCGACACCAATATCCGCCTCGTTACCAACGGAAAGCATCCGCGAAAAGCCAATCCCACGTGCGGCACCACGAGACAGCAATGTCCCGAGTATTGTACCGCTTTGTGAAATCAGGCCGATGCGCCCCGGCAGCAGATTATCCATCTCCAAGACAGCATTAACCGATAACGTTAACTGACTTGCTGGGCATATAACGCCCATACTGTTCGGACCCAGTAATCGAACCCCAGCCTGCCTGGCCGTCGCCAAAAGAGCGTTCTGTTTCTCAATGCCCTCGGCACCCGTTTCGGCAAATCCATCAGAATAGATTGTTGCGACTTGAATGCCTTTTGCGCCGCATTGCTCAACGGCTTCAAAAACCTTGTCCGATGGCACCATGATGAAAGCTTGGTCACACTCACTATCGATATCAGCGACACTTTTATAGGCGCGAACACCCTGAACTTCCTCGCGCCCCGGGTTAATCGGAAATATATTCCCCGAATACCCATGAGATTTAAGGTACCTTTGCGGACGACCCGTATTTTTTGTTGGATCAGCAGACGCCCCAACCAGGGCAACCCTACGCGGATTCAACAATGCTTGAACAAGATCGCTCATGTAGCTTTTGGAGGGCGTTGTGAGAAACGACGTTCAAAGACACTTTCGGCAATGCGATTCAGCATCATCTCAGATGATCCACCAGCGATCATCCAACCGCGGGTTCGACGAAAGCAATATTCGATAAGGCAGTCTTGCGAATAACCAGCCGCCCCCATGATCTGCATCGCTTCACTGGCGACCTCGTGCCCCGCACGATTACATGCAAGTTTGGCAAGTGCAGTATCTTCGACAGATGGGAAGCCTTCATCAGCGCGAGATGCAGCACGCATCAACAAAAGTTGCGCCGATTCTAGCTTGAGCTTCATCTCGGCAAACTTCCATTGCAGCCCTTGAAAATCACACAAAGGACGACCGAATTGCTTGCGGTCCATCGCATGTTTCCGTGCCATCTCGTAAGCGAAACGCCCCAAGGCCACAGACCGCGATGAATTGCCTAAGCGCTCAACATTAAAGCCTGCAATCTGGCGCTTAAAGCCGCCTTCACGAAGCAAGATATTCTCTGGTGGAACATAGGCATCTTCAAAATAGATCTGACACCATTCTTCACCGCCTAGATATGTGATTGGCTGACCACGCGTTAAACCATCCGTATCCGGCTCGACGAGCACGGAGCCAATACCGTTAACACCCGGGCCATAGCGACAATACACAAGGAAAAGATCCGCCTCAGGACTGTGCGTTGAAAATACTTTTGTACCATTAAGGTGAACACCTTCGCCACCAGATGCAGGTGTCGCTGTTGTTTTTAAATCGGTCAACGCTGAGCCTGCTTCAGGCTCAGACATGGCAACTGATATGACTTTCTCGCCAGCTAAGATGGGTGCCAGATATCGTTCTTTTTGATCCTGTGTGCCGTACTCCGCTAAAACGCGAACCGCACCAAAATTTCCAGCCTGGATGACGTCTGCACTCCGGGGGCAATACTTTGCCACGGCTTGGATAGCGATGACTGCGTCCATCAGACTGCCGCCCTGGCCACCGTCCGCTTCTGCCATTGTGATTCCAAGCAAGCCCTGCTCAGACATCATCTTTGCAACATCCTTTGGAAACCCTCGTGCGTGCGCTCTTTTCAGAGCATCTTCAGCCAAATTTCGTGATGCAAAACCTTCAACAGCGTCCAAAAACATCTGTTGTTCTTCATTCAAATTAAAATCCATATATTCCTCCTGATAATATAGAAGGTAAACTTTCACTCGCAAATTTCAACGCCCCATATCCTTGCCCCTCGGTTATCTCGGCATTAAGATTATGAAAATTCGACTATAAGCCGGAGCTTCTGTCTATGGATTACGATGCACACTTTCGTGCCGCTGTTAATGCCGTTCATAACGAAGGGCGGTACCGTGTTTTTGCCGATCTTGCGCGAAAAGTCGGTGATTTTCCACACGCGATAAACCGACGCGATGGCAAAGAACATCCAGTCGTTATTTGGTGCTCCAACGATTATCTTGGCATGGGACAGAATCCATCGGCTATTGCGGCTGCAACAGAGGCTGCGCAAACGTATGGCGTGGGCTCGGGCGGAACGCGGAATATTTCTGGGACGACGCACTTACACGTCCTACTCGAAAAAGAGCTTGCAGGTCTTCATGGAAAAGAATCCGCCCTGCTCTTCACATCCGGATTTGTTTCAAATGACACAACGATTTCCACTGTCGCGAAAATGCTCCCAGGATGCATCATTTTTTCAGATGCGATGAACCATGCGTCAATGATTGACGGCGTGCGTCACAGTGGCGCCGAAAAGAAGATTTTCCGCCATAATGATACCGCACAACTGGAAGAGTTACTGCAATCCGCACCAAAAGATGCGCCTAAATTGATCGTTTTTGAGAGTGTCTATTCTATGGATGGAGATATCGCGCCGATTGCCGATATTTGCGACCTCGCAGATAAATACAATGCAATGACGTATCTGGATGAAGTCCATGCGGTTGGACTTTATGGGCATGGCGGCGGTGGCATCTCAGAACGGGATAATATTGCGGATCGCATCACGATAATTGAGGGCACTCTTGCCAAAGCCTTTGGGACAATGGGTGGATATATTACCGGATCAGCATCATTGGTTGATGCCATTCGCTCAACGGCAAGCGGCTTTATTTTCACGACAACAGTTGCCCCACCAGTTGTTGCAGCGGCTCTTGAAAATGTAAGATACGTTCGAACCCATAATGAGCTGCGTGTGCGCCATCAGGAACGGGCACAAGCATTGAAGCTTAAATTAACAGCTGCTGGGCTTCCTGTGATGCCGTCCAGTACGCATATTGTTCCGGTGTTTGTCGGTGATCCCGTGTTATGTAAACGCGCGACAGATATTCTCCTGGAGCAGCACGGCGTCTATATTCAGCCCATAAATTATCCGACAGTACCAAAAGGCACCGAGCGCCTTAGGATAACACCGACACCTCTTCATGATGATCAATTAATGAATCAGCTTGCGGATGCACTTTGCGCTGTATGGCGTGATTTAGAGCTCGAACTCGCTGCATAAATTCTTGCTACTTTTCATCAGCTAAGGCCTTTGCCAGCTCAAATACACTTTGGCGGACGCCTGCATCGTCGATGCTATAATATGCGCGGACAAGCGTAAGGACTTCGCGCATCCGAGCCGGATCCTCTGTCCCCGCTGGCATCAAATCGTGACAATCATCAATATTGAGCATGGCCCCAAAAAAGTAGTCAAAATCAACATCCAAAAGGCAGGAAAATTGATAGAGACGACACGCACTTATTCGATTGGCCCCACGTTCGTATTTCTGTATTTGCTGAAAGGTTAGCCCAACTGATTGGGCCAATGCAGACTGGCTTAAACCAAGCAATGTCCTGCGATCTCGCAAACGCCGACCAACGCTAACATCTATATCTTCTGCATTTATAAGTCGCTCAGTTGCCATAATTTAGGTACTCAATAATAACTTCTATTAATTGTATTATATATATTACACAACCTTAAGAAAATAAAAGCACAAACCACTCACTTGGCTGGCTGGCATCGCGTGCTATAAATCAATCTCAGAATCAGGAGTAGCTAAATTGAACACCATTACTGAATATGAGCTTCAAACGATCCAAATTGAGCAGTCTGGACCGCATGTGCTTGTGGTTACCCTCAATCGACCAGAAGTATCGAATGCCTTTAACACTCTTATGGGTCGCGAATTGCTTAATATATGGAGCGCGCTTTATCGGGAGCCATCCCAATGTCGCGCGATTATCTTAACCGGAAGTGGTGAACGCGCATTTTGTGGCGGTGCTGATCTTAAAGAACGCAACGGTATGAGTGATGCGGAATGGCGTGCACAACATGCATTATTTGAGCAAATGATCCGTGCCATGATGGATTGCCCTGTCCCGATCATCGGCGCCGTAAACGGGGCTGCTTATGCAGGCGGTCTGGAAATAGCCCTGAATGCAGATTTTCTTTATGCTGTTCCATCAGCAAAATTTGCCTTCAGTGAAGTCACTATTGGCATCATGCCGGGTGCTTCAGGGACGCAGCATCTACCGCGCGCTATAGGTGTGAGACGCGCCAAGGAAGTTATTCTTTCTGGGCGGCCATTTGATGCCATACAGGCTGAGGCTTGGGGCTTAGTCAACAAGCTATGCGAACCTGAAACACTTTTGCAGGACGCAATAAACATTGCAGAAAAAATTTCAACCAATGCACCTATCGCCGTCAGGCAAGCCCGAAAGTCGGTTGATGCAGCGGCGTCACTTGATCTCAAGAATGGGTATGATTTTGAAATCTCTTGCTATCAGAGCGTGGTCAATACGAAAGATAGAATAGAGGGAGTTAGTGCCTTTAACGAAAAGCGCCTTCCTAGTTTTAAAGGAGAGTAACTCATGCAAGCCGTGATTTTTGAAGTCTGGCCTAATGAGGGACAGAGTGAAGATTATTTTTCAATGGCACTCGCCCTTAAGGCAGAACTAGAAACCGTTGAGGGGTTTATTTCGGTTGAACGTTTCGAGAGTGTCACTGCCCCTGGGAAGTTTTTATCTTTGTCGTTCTGGCGAGATGAAAAATCTATACAGGATTGGTATTACAGGATGAGACATAAAGACGCACAAGACCAAGGTCGTGAAGATGTTTTCAAGGATTATCGAATACGTGTCGCCAGTGTTATTCGCGACTACGACATGGCCGTTGGACGCCCACCGGTCAGTATCTAAGTAAAATAATTTCAAAGCTGAACTCATACGTCAGGATTATGCCTCTCACCGGATACAAAGGTTTGAGTGCGTTCCAAGACGTGCTGAGTATGCTCAACAAGCGTCGCGTATAAATCTCTCATC
>DGOK01000097.1 GCA_002389385.1 Rhodospirillaceae bacterium UBA4468
GCATTAACGTTGTCCGCCCCAACTTATGCGGCGCCACAGTTGTTAGGCCTTGTTGCGACAGCTGCACCTGTGAAGCTTCATTGCGACGGTGAGACGTGTCGCACTGAACTTTCAACGATTTGTATGCAGGTGCACCGCGATACACCTGAGCGCCATCAGGCCTATCAAGCACATGATCTCAACGTCTTTAGCGTTGTGACAAAAACGCAGACAGGAGAGACCGTTCACATTGCATTGGATCAGGCTTCATTTAAGGCTGAGCAAGGTTACACGGCAACTTCAATTGAGTTCTCTATGGATACTTTAAAGGCACGTGGTTTAACCCCGGTTGCATTATCCGTTACTAAAAGTGGTGTATTGATACCAACGGCCGTTGCTGGTGATCCAAATCCGATTATTGATGAAGAAATTGAGCAAGTTTTTGCATCCAAGCTTCCCGTTGCGAATGAAGTGTTCAAGAAACACAGTGCTGATTTCGCAGCGATACAGATCGTTAATCGACTGATGAGCGAGACCCCTGAACGTGGGCGTATGGCAAAAGCAGACCGCGAAAATCTCTGGAGCAACACATTCGACGAGAATGCTCGGGAATCTAAAAGTGTCGGGATGCGCCGTGCTGCGGATACATTGGGGTACTGTCAGTACCGCACCAAGCAGGGAAAGTTCTTTAGTATTCGACGTTGCCTGGAACAGCGGCTTGATGGAATGTTGATGAATATCAATACCAATTATTGGAAAGCCACACAGCCGGGTTCGTAATTATTACGAAAAAAATCGTGCCTATACGGTGATGGCGTTCTAATATTTTCGCCATGATAACATACTTAGATCATATAGATGACTTAGCAAGCGAAGTGCCCGATGGTGCTTTGTTGGCTCTCCCACCTGAATATAGTTTCGTTCCAATGGCCTTGGTGCGTGCGATTATACGTCGCGGCGTCAAAGACCTGCATGTGCTGACCGTGCCGATCAATGGGTTGGCCGCTGACATGCTTATTGGTGCTGGATGTGTTCGAAAAATTGAATGCGCTGCGGTGTCTTTGGGTGAAGCCGGGCTTGCACCAAGATTCTCTGCTGCTGTAGAGGCCGGAACAGTTGAGGTTCTTGATAGCACCTGCCCAGCCGTTCATACGGCGCTTCAAGCGACTGAGAAGGGCGTGCCGTTCATGCCCTTAGGTGGCTTGATTGGATCTGATATTCTTAATAATCGCGATGACTGGAAAGTTGTCGATGATCCGTTGGAGCAGGGGAATGGACGTATTGTTCTGATCCCGGCGATTCAGCCCGATGTTGCAATTATCCATAGCCCGCTTGCGGACCGTGACGGCAATGTCTGGATTGGTCGTAGACGTGAATTGGCGACGATTGCTCATGCGTCAAAGACGTTATTGGTGACAGCTGAACGCATTCAAGATGAAAGCCTGCTGGAAAGTGAAGCGACTGCCGCTGGCACGTTGCCGGGGTTTTATGTGAGTGCCGTTGCACCTGCTGTGCATGGTGCAAAACCTCTGGGGCTTGTTGAAGTATATCCACCAGACACGGATGAAATTATCAGTTACGCGCGGGAAGCTCGAACCGAAGAGGGGTTTCATGCTTACTTGCAGCGGAACGTTTTTACAGCACGTGAGGCTGCCGAGTGACCTATTCCAAAGACGAATTTCTCATTACCGCGATTGCGCGTTTGCTTGAAACAGATGACGTTCGCCATGTGGCTGTGGGTGCCGCATCGCCGGTGCCTGGTGCGGCCGCTTTGCTGGTTCGAAAGCTCAAAGGCGGTACACCGCGTGTGTCACTTATTCATGGTAAGGCAACCAACCCGTTTACAGATGGGGGGCGTGAGATCTTTGATGCTGCCGGACAGGGACGTATTGATGTGTTCTTTTTGGGCGGCGTTCAAATTGATGGCGAAGCCAATTTGAATTTGGTGGGGACGGGCGAGTATCCAAAGGTCGATAAACGTTTCCCCGGATCATTTGGCTCAGCCTATATGTATTTCACCGTACCCAAAGTGATCTTGTTCCGGCCTGAGCATTCTCGTCGTGTGTTTGTACCTAAGGTGGATTTCATCAGTGCGCCTGGAGTCAGCGATCCAGATGTACATCGTCCTGGCGGACCAAAATTTATGGTCACAGAATTGTGCATTATGGCTTTTGATACCGAATGTCGTCGCTTCAGATTACAAAGCGTCACGCCGGGCAGAACAGTCGAAGAAGTTCTCGATAACACCGGGTTCGAAATTGACGTTCCTGAAAATGTTCCAGAAACGCCTGTGCCCGAGGAAGATCGCCTCGCATTGTTGCGGTCTTCGGTCGGTGTTGAAATTGGCGATACGTATCCTGCGTTTGCGCGCGATGTTCTTGGTGTGGCGGCATAACGAATAAAATGACTGGCGCATTAGACGGTATAAAAGTCCTCGATCTTTCACGTGTTTTGGCTGGACCATGGTGTGCCATGGTGCTGGGTGATCTCGGTGCTGACGTGATTAAGGTTGAAAGCCCTGAAGGCGATGATCTCAGGCACTTTGGTCCTCCATTTGAAAAAGGTGAGAGTGCCTATTTCATGGTAGCAGGACGCAATAAGCGTTGTGTTGTTGCGGATATGAAAACGGATGAAGGGCGAGCACTCGTTCGCAAACTTGCATTGACGGTAGACGTCCTCGTTGAGAACTTCCGAGAAGGCACACTTGAGAAATTCGGGCTCGCTCCTTCTGATCTCCGAAAAGAAAATCCTGGCCTGATTGTTTGTTCTGTTTCCGGTTATGGTCGTGCCAGCTCAATGTCGGCACGTGCTGGATATGATTTTGTCATTCAGGCCGAAAGCGGCTTGATGTCGATTATCGGAGATGAAGATCAGCCACCCATGAAAGTGGGCGCGGCGGTCACGGATATTGTGGCTGGTCAGTATGCAACACAGGGTGTGTTGGCGGCATTATTTCACCGGGAGAAAACCGGTGAAGGCCAGGATATTGATATCTCACTTTTAGATGGTGCCGTGACTTTGCTGGCAAATCAGGGTGCTGCGTATCTGATGACGGGTGAAAGCCCGAAGCGTCTGGGGAATGATCATCCGACCGTCTGTCCGTATCGTCCTTTTGAGACGTCTGATTATCCTATCGCATTGGCGATTGGCGCAAACCGGCAATTCCAGAAGCTTGCAAAGGCAATGGATCTGCCCGAGATCGCTAAAGATGAACGCTTTGCGACAAACCCAAGCCGCGTTGAAAACCGCGCTGCCCTTTATGAAGTTCTTGAAGCCAGATTCATAACCCGGACACGGGATGAATGGCTGGTCGCGTTACATGCCGAAGGGTTGCCCGCAGGGGCTTTACGTTCCGTCGATCAAGTGATGGATGCGCCTGAACTCGCCGAGCGAGATATGGTGACAACAGTTGAGCATTCAACCATTGGACCGACACGTATTGTGGGCTCGCCGATTAAGATGTCTAAAACGCCGACATCTGTCAGGCTAGCACCCAGGCCTCTTGGTGCTGATAATGATGACCCAAACTGGCTATGACGAAATGCATATCCATTTGGCATCAATAAGCCTATAATCATAATATGGT
>DGOK01000088.1:0-647 GCA_002389385.1 Rhodospirillaceae bacterium UBA4468
TTGCAAAAAACTGGCATCTTGGCTCTCGTTTGTCGAACCTAAGTTCAGGTATGGTTTTGCTGAAACGGTGCGAGGCAGATTAGGTATTAAAATGGCTTAAGTCGAAGTTTTGCCATATTTAAAAGCAGCAGTGAATGCGGCAATTATTTGGAACACAAAAAAGCCACCTCAAATATGAGGCGGCTATATATCTGATATAAATTAATAATTTTAGTTGTGGGGGCACGTAACCGCCGCTATTTGCACCTTAGCTTTGCAAAAGTTTAAGCCCTGCTAGTTTCGCAAGGTGGCCTGCATTTGTAGAAACAAGGTGGAAGTTGCCTAAATCATCAATACGTTCGATGTCGGCCTGTATGGCGTTCTTACTGTTACGCGTAGCTAACTCGGTGAATTCCAAGCTTGATATCCATAGTTTCTCTAATCCATATAAAAATAATTACATCTTTTATATATTAGCTATTGCTAATTTAGAATTTACTAATATATAAATACGCATGATTGAACTGGAAAAATTTGATAAAGCAGATTTTGAAGCCCGTGCCGTTGATGCCGCCAAGCTTATGCGTGTGTTATCCAACGAGCAGCGGCTGTTGATTCTTTGCCATCTTGGCGTTGGTGAACTCTCAGTCGGAGAAATTCAGCAATTC
>DGOK01000088.1:770-1388 GCA_002389385.1 Rhodospirillaceae bacterium UBA4468
ATTATTTCAACACTCGCAGAAATATTCTGCCCCTAGAGCGAGGATAAAAACCAATGTCATCTCTGACAAAATTGAATTCGCAGGACGTCTTTGAAAAACTCAATAAAAACGAAATTCAATTGATTGATATTCGCGAGCAAGATGAATTCCAGCGTGAACATATTGAGGGCGCATTATCTGTTCCACTGTCGGAGTTAGGCAACTCAAAAGCTCTTTTTGACCCGGACAAGCTCACAGTCTTTATGTGTCGCTCAGGCATGAGAACAAATACCAATTGCGCTTTGCTGATGGCGAAAATCACAAACGAAGCCTTTATGCTGGAAAATGGCCTTGATGGCTGGAGGAAGGAAGGCCTTCCCATTCGACAAAACAAAAGGGCTCCTCTGGAATTAAACCGTCAAGTTCAAATTACGGCCGGTACCTTGGTTTTAATAGGTGTTGGTTTGGCCAAAGTTGCTCACCCCGGTTTCATAGGCCTTACGGCATTTGTTGGTGCCGGGTTTGTCTTTGCTGGTATCAGTGGCTGGTGTGGCATGGCTTCATTGCTTCGCATTTTGCCATGGAACCGGCCCACTACTTCATCAACGTAATGATTGACATCGGCACTACAGAAATTTT
>DGOK01000088.1:1405-2365 GCA_002389385.1 Rhodospirillaceae bacterium UBA4468
CTGGTTGGCGTTCTTGATGCACATATCGCCATCGGCACTTCAGCGGCGGCGGTTTCCGCAAATGCCGCCGTTGGGCTGATTGGTCATTGGCGTAAAGAACGGGTCAAATGGCCATGTGCATCAGTTTTTGCCGTCGCGGGTGTGATTGGATCACTTGCTGGCTCAACCCTGGCAAAATCCATAGAGGGTGATCTGTTACTTTTTGCATTTTCCATAGCGATGGCGCTAATTGCTCTGTCGATGTTAAGAAAGCCAAAAAGCGAGGGCAACATGAATGTTAGGATAAACGCTGAGTTTATCTCAAAACTAGTTCCCATTGGGCTGCTAGCGGGTTTTGCAGCTGGTTTTTTCGGCATTGGTGGCGGTTTTCTCATTATTCCTGGGCTAATGCTGGCAACCGGGATGACCATTACAAATGCGGCAGCTTCGTCTCTTCTTAGCGTCACAGTGTTTGGCGCAGCAACTGCTGGAAATTACGCCGTTTCAAACCTTGTTGATTGGCATTTATTCGGATTGCTTCTGGGCGGTGGATTGTTCGGCACGTTGATCGGGCTTAAACTGGCTGGCCGACTGGCTGAAAACATGCTGTTGTTGAGACGCTTGTTTGCAAGCATGGTTATTCTTGTCGCCCTCAGTATTGCGTGGCAATCGATGTATATTTCTTGATTCCCTGCTGTTGAGGCAATAACAGGGCAGCCCTCAACATCGTGTTGTTTAAATGTTTAAGCAAGAGTGGCAGGAATAGACTTCAATTGCGTTAAGGATTTCACCAGCTGTTAATTTATAAGATAATTAATGTCGTTTATCATTCCCCTCCCTTAACTTGGCTAGGTGAAAACGAGCTTAGCTGTCAAAATTAAATTGGGGAAGGGAGGCGAGGCTTTCCTTAAGCGCTTCTCCCCACTCTCGCGATATCATTTGAAAATATTCGTTTTCGGCGCCAATTTTTATCGCTTTTGC
>DGOK01000088.1:2389-7198 GCA_002389385.1 Rhodospirillaceae bacterium UBA4468
GGCACAAAACTATCTAATTTGTAAACATTAAGGTCAAGTGGCGGGCCTACAGACAGGTTGGCCTTTATGGTTGAGTCAAATGAAACCATCAACAATTTAACAGCGTCCTCAAAATTCATTCTCGGATCAAACGCCCTAACCAGGATAGGGCGTCCATATTTTGTTTCACCAATCTGAAAAAATGGGGTTTCTTCTGACACTTCAATAAAGTTTCCTTCAGGGTAAATTAAGTAAAGGCGCATTAGCCCACCTTTAATTTGTCCACCAAGTATAAAGGTTGCAGAAAAAGCACTCTCGGCTGTTTGCTGCCCTCTCGAAGATGTATCTATTACTTCTGCAAGCGTTTTACTCACCGTTTGCGCAACCTGAAACATAGTTGGCGCCTCCAAAATAGAGGGCGATCTCTCATTACGAACTTTTGTTTGCTCTGACAAAATACTGACCACCGCTTGACTGGTCGCTAAATTGCCGGCTGTAGTCAGCAGAATTTGCCGCTCCCCGAGTACGCCCCAAGAGAAAGTTTTAGGATATCGCGAGATGTTGTCGAGGCCACCATTAGTCAATGTGTCCGACATAAATACCAGCCCACGAGAGAGCTTTAGGGCTACACAATATGACATTTCATATGGACCTTAATTATTGTTGGTTGATCATTATTCGTGTAGCGATTTGTTCTTCACCACTACCGAGTCTAATGCCAGATAACGGGATCACGTCTGTGTAATCAAACCCAGTCGCAAGTTTCACGTAACGCTCGTCAGGCGCGATTCCATTAGAAATATCAAACCCAACCCAGCCCAAATCTCTGACATGGATCTCTGCCCATGCGTGGCTTGCTTCCTGTGTCTCTTCATTACGCATCATCAAATATCCACTAACATAGCGTGCACTAAAACCAAGCAGGCGTGCCACTGATGTAAAGGCATGAACATGATCCTGACACACGCCTGCCCCAATTCCCATGGCCTTTTCTGCAGTTGTGTTGACATTAGTTTTTCCCTTTGAATATTTGATATTAGCTAATACACGCGCTGAAAGATCATGCAAAACTTGCAGCTCACTATTCTGATCACCTTTCTCAAACCTTTCTATCTCTTTACTGAGTTGACGAAGACGAGGTCCAGGCAATGAGAGGTGAGTGCTATTCTTGAAAAGATCAAGCGGAAGACCGTTATCATGCTCTCCCACTATTCCATGCGTATCTGAGACATCAACTTGCCCTAGGCAAGTGATTTGCATTCGTGTTGCGTGAGCGTCATGTTTACAGAGGTGCACTTTATTGCCGTGGTAATCAACCGCCTCCATTACAATTGCCCCGCCCTCAACAATGATATCCCATTTTGCAACACGCTGACTGGATAGGTTTGGCGGCGTGAGGTGCAATCGCTGGACAACAGAAGTCGGGGTCGTTTCATAGTCAAGTATGGTTTGATGTTTAATTGAATGAATCATGGCTAGTTAAGATTAAAATCAATTGCAACCTTGAGGCTTAATTCATGGTTCTTTGCGATATGATCACCAATGAAATCCTTAAGATTAATTTTATGTATATTTTTTGAACGGTTATTATTTAAACCATCAACGATTTCACTCGCTATTTTTGAGCTTTCATAAACCCTGCCGTAAATATTTGATAGATTATCAAGATTTGATTTTAACTGTCTGTAACAAAAATTTATTGACCGCGGCATTCGTTCGTCAAAAATCAAAAAATCTGCAACTCCACTTGGGTCTAGCCTTCCTTTTTTTAGCCAATTAAATGAACGCCAAGCGGCAAGAGAACGAAGCATTACTTCCCACTGACCTTGATCCTCATTGCCTCCAATGACTTTTGCGGTTGGTAATAAACGGTGATATTTTTCATCTATGGTTCTAATTGTATTGTCTACACGTTCAATATAAGTGCCCAGACAAAGGAAGTTGAAAATATCGTTATGTAGCATTGTCCCATAGAGCGCGCCGCGGAAAAGAGAGCTACCTTTTTTGATACCGTCAAGAATTGTTGGTAAATCATGAATATTTACTGGGCGTTTTAACACCGTCTCACAAGCTATCCAGCTCTCATTTAGCGATAGCCAGACCTCTCGAGTCAGACATGTGCGCACAGATCGGCCATTCTGCCTAGCTGCAGACATAAGGGACATCACGCTATTCAAATTGTCCCTGTCACGAAGCAAGAAATTAATAACATTTGTCGGCGAGTTGTTCTCGAATTTTTTATCGAAGGTTGTTTTAAATCCTCCGTTTACTAAAATTGCTGCCCACTCCTCTCTGCCGCCATCCTCGCGAGATAAAGCATGGTTTAATACAGCTTGAATTCGGCGAGCGGTATTCTCACTACGTTCCAAGTATCTTGCCATCCAAAATAAATTGTTCCCGTGGCGCCCAAGCATTTATTTTCCTAACACCCATGTATCTTTAGTGCCGCCACCTTGGCTGGAGTTTACAACCAAGGACCCTTTTTTAAGCGCAACGCGGGTCAGCCCACCTGGCGTGACTTTGATGCCATCGGGTGATACGAGCACGAAAGGCCGCAAGTCAACATGACGCGGTGAGAGGCCACTCTTTGTAAGAACAGGTACTGTAGATAGCGCCAACGTCGGTTGTGCGACATATTTGCCCGGGTTGGTTTTTAGTTTTTTTGCAAAGGCAGCCAGTTCTCGTTTACTTGCTGCGGGACCTATGAGCATCCCATACCCACCAGAACCATGCACTTCTTTAACTACCAACTCATTCAAATGGTCAAGTACATAGCGTAAGTTTTTAGCCTCCGCACAGCGCCAGGTTGGGATATTATCCAGCAGCGCTTTTTCACCTGTGTAAAATTTTATAATATCAGGAATATATGAGTAAATTGCCTTATCGTCAGCAATCCCTGTTCCTGGAGCGTTGGCAAGTATTACGGCGCCATTACGGTATGCGTCGAAGAGACCAGGTGTGCCAAGGAGGCTATCAGGGTCAAATGACATAGGGTCGAGAAATTCATCATCAATTCGTCGATAAATAACATCGACAATTTCCGTTCCGGCGGTGGTTCGGATCATTACTCGTCCGTCACAAATTTCTAAATCAGACCCTTGAACTAACTCAACACCCATCTCGTCAGCAAGAAATGAATGTTCGTAATAAGCGGAATTGAAAATGCCTGGCGTTAGCACAACGATATTGGGATCACTGATATCGTTTGGTGCACAGGATGAAAGTGAATTAAACAGATCCTTTGGATAGCCGCTGATTGACTTGATATTGTGAGTGGTAAACAATTCTGGGAACATGTGTCGCATCGTTGAACGATTTTCTAACATATACGACACACCGGAAGGGACCCGAGCATTATCCTCAAGTACAAAAAATTCATTAACACCTGTTCGAACAATATCAACGCCTAAAACATGTGTGTAAACATCACCTGGCGGTATGAAATTACACATTTGCGGCAAGAAAGCCCGATTCTTGTATATCAGATCAGCTGGAATGACACCCGCTTTAATAATCTCTTGGCCATTGTAAACGTCCTTTAAAAAAGCATTTATGGCTGCCACTCGTTGAATTATACCTTTCTCCAATCGTCGCCACTCATTAAGGGCAAGTATACGCGGGATTAGATCAAAAGGGATTAGACGCTCTTCGCCATCCTTGTCGCCATATACGTTGAAAGTAATACCAACACCGCGAAACAGTTCCTCAGCAAGAGCCGATTCTTTTGATAGTTTCTTCAGATCTTGCTCGCCTAGCCAGGACATTAGTGTTCGATAAGGCGCCCTAACTTCGTCACTTTGTTCGGTGAGCATTTCATCAAACATTTAAGCTAGCCTCCGTCTGTCAGGACACTATTCGAATTTTTACTTGATCAGAAAAACAAATAGCCATAAAGCACTAAATTTGTGCTGCTGATTTGAAATGAATTGAAGTTTATTTGGGTTATTCATTTTCAGAAGGCTCTACAACCCACTATAGGACAGGAATACGAGCCGCAGGACCCAACAATAAATAGCCCTGCGGCCCTCTTGCTAAAGTCATTCTGAAATACGACGGTGCTCCAGCACCCCCAGTCCGAGGTCTGGGGGTGCTGGATCAGGGCGTACGACACTTGGAGCTTTAAACTGCGTTCAGATGAGGCACCAATAAATCGGCGTGCGACAAACTAAGTGTTGACGATGATACAAGCCAGACGTTTCAATATCGTTAAACGCGGCGATCAGCCCGCAAATAATTATTACGTATTAATTGCAATGACCCGATGGGCATTAATTGGGCTTTCGCCAATATTAAATTCTTTAGAGCAACATTTCATTCTATTTGAAACCAAAGGCGATTATGTAGAACAATATTTTTGCAGTTGATTGAAGAATCCCTCTTAAAAGCCTCGCCACGTTAGAACCATTTATAGACACAAGCTCCACTAAACAGATCCAAACCTGATCCAAGCGATGATTTCGGGTTTAAGCCTTTATTATTCATTCGGGCGCAAACGCTTTATCTATAAAACCTTGTGCCATTGGCATTGCGGCCGGATTATGCACCGCCATGAGCCTCAGCACCCGCTCGGCAAACTTTTTGTCCTTCGAAACACCCGCTACCTGCAGAGCAAGGCGCAACGCCTGTGAATTTTGCGGATTAATATCCAGATATCGCGCCAAAAGCGGTTTGGACTTTTCCATTTCGCGGTTCAAATGATAGGTTACCGCCAATGACATCAGGCTATTCGGACTGTCAGGGTCGAGGCCTAGACTTTTACGAAGGAATGTCTTGGATTTTGCAAACATCCACCATTGACCAAATTTTTGACCAGCCTGATCAAACAGCATC
>DGOK01000088.1:7212-7424 GCA_002389385.1 Rhodospirillaceae bacterium UBA4468
AGGCACGCCGCCTCCAACGCCTGAACTAGATCAACCGATGGATTGCGCATAATCGGCCCTGCATCATAAAGCAAATCCGCACAATCCCTGATTGCCTTGCCCTGCGCAAAGAACGCCTCAGCATGATCTATACCAGCTTCATCGCGGCTGCTTTTCAGCAGCGCTGATAGATAAAAGATCGGAATGATCTCGCTCATATCACCTCCACCCGC
>DGOK01000088.1:7506-8910 GCA_002389385.1 Rhodospirillaceae bacterium UBA4468
TTTCCGGGCAATGCCTCTGCATCTGAATGTATCCGTGCCCGTGGATTGGCCCCAAGATTGGGAAAATTGGCATAGCTGCTGGGATTATAGGCCAACGTTTGGCTGCGCCCCTTATCGAAGGCAACAACATGCAAAATTTGTGCGGTGCCAGTCGCCAAATCGGGTGTCAATTCTTTGGATATCAATTCCTCGAGGCTTAATTTTTTAGCAATGCCTTCTAACCTCAGAATTACCAAATCAACCGGCACATCATGCGGGATCGGTCTGGCGCTCTTGATATCACCTGACGCCGTTCGCACCGTGATTACGGCGTGATCTTCGACAACATGGCGGTTGGTTAGGATAAAATTTGGTGCGATCATGGTGCCGGACGCAATCATATTCGGCGTCTTTATGCCCACCACCTTTTGCATCCATGCGCAAACGGGTGCTGGTGCGCCGCAATTTCTTGAAACTTCTTGTGCTGGAAGCGGTTTAGCAAACATACTGATTGCCAGAAACATTCCAAAAGCTATGCATAGTCGTTTTGTTGGCGCGCCACGACACGCCCAAATCGGCATCAGCAGCTTAATTTCTAATTGATCCAACCCTCTAATTACCATTGAGGGTGTCAAGGCGGCTATCACGGCCGCAACCAAACCGGTAATATGTATATCTGAACGACTGCTTTTTATAGTAATCTTGATGTTCATTGCGAACAGGGTAGAAGACGCTTTCGGGTTCAATTGGCACAACGGAGTTTTTAGGTGCCAGACGCTCAGCTATCAGGCGCTCAGCATCTGTCTTGTAATAAATGGCAGGGCTATAGGAGCGGCCACGATCGCAAAACTGGCCGTCACCATCTTCATAATCAATTGTAGCATAAACATGCCTGACTAGTTCTTCATATGAAATGATTTTGGGGTCGTAGACAACCTGCGCAGCTTCGCGGTGATCACCCCATTTGCCAGCTTCATACCGAGGACTAGGACTGGTGCCGCCAGTAAAGCCGCTAATTACTTCGCTTACGCCATCAAGCTTTTCTGTGTCTGCTTCAGTGCACCAAAAACACCCCCCCGAATACGTAAAGGTTTCAGCGGTTGCAGCAGTTGACGCCATGCTGGAAAATAAAAAAAACGCTGCAGCGGCAAAGATGATGTTTTTCATGTCCGTGTTATCTCATTTGTTGAGCGTTCAGATATCTGTTAACGATTTGATGCCATAAACTAGCATAAGACAATTATGGGCACACGATACATAATATTGTGTCAGTGGGGCTTACTTAAGAGCGCACCAACCACGGTCCACGCGTCTTATGCGTCATAACAAACAGGGGTCATTATGACCACTAAATCATCTCTGCCCAGGCCACCGTTGCCGTCTAAGTCAATATTCGCAAGTAGCGGCCTTGATAAAGCTGGGCAC
>DGOK01000078.1 GCA_002389385.1 Rhodospirillaceae bacterium UBA4468
TACGATCGACCCCAAGGCAATCACCCTGTTGACGTTCGAAGCTTATAAAGACGTCTCACATTTACTTCGCCCAGGTCACTTACAGCAGTTGCGCAATATTCTCGATGATCCCGATGCGTCAGATAACGATCGCTTCGTTGCGTTTGATCTTTTGAAGAACGCCAATATCTCAGCCGGTGGCATTCTGCCTATGTGTCAGGACACCGGCACCGCGATTGTTATGGGAAAAAAGGGTCAACAAATCTGGACCGGTGGCGGCGATGAAGCTGCGATCTCGGAAGGTGTGCTCAAGACCTATACCGAGACCAACCTGCGCTATTCGCAAGTATCCCCGTCCGATATGTTTGCCGAGGTAAACACGGGCAACAACCTTCCAGCCCAAATCGATCTGTATGCCGACGAAGGCGATGCTTACAAATTTCTGTTCATCGCCAAAGGCGGTGGGTCTGCAAACAAGACATTCCTTTATCAGGAAACCAAGGCGCTCTTGAACGAGAAACGCCTGACCGAGTTCGTCGATGAGAAAATCCGCACACTTGGAACAGCCGCATGTCCGCCGTATCACCTCTCCATCGTTATTGGCGGCACGTCTGCTGAACAAACACTCAAGACCGTGAAACTCGGTTCATGCAAATACTTGGACGAGCTACCGACACATGGTGGATCACACGGACAGGCTTACCGTGACACCGAATGGGAAGACCGCATCCTCAAAATGACCCAGGAAATGGGCATTGGCGCACAATTTGGCGGCAAGTACTTCTGCCACGATGTACGGGTTATTCGCCTACCGCGTCACGGTGCCAGCTGTCCTGTTGGTATCGGTGTGTCGTGCTCGGCGGATCGCCAGATGAAGGGCAAAATCACCAAAGACGGCGTGTTCCTCGAACAGCTTGAGACGAACCCCGCAAAATATCTGCCAGATATTACCACCGATACGCTAGGTGGTGATGTTGTCGATATTGATCTTCGCAAGCCCATGAAAGACGTTCTCGCTGAGTTATCAAAGCATCCGGTAAAAACGCGCGTGTCCCTGACGGGCACCTTGATCGTGGCGCGCGATATTGCGCATGCCAAGCTAAAGGAACGTCTGGATGCGGGCGAAGACTTGCCGCAATATTTTAAAGATCATCCGGTTTATTATGCGGGTCCAGCGAAGACACCTGAAGGTTTTGCATCAGGATCGTTCGGACCGACCACAGCCGGTCGTATGGATAGTTATGTTGAGCAGTTCCAGGCTGCTGGCGGCTCCATGGTCATGCTGGCCAAGGGCAATCGCTCAAAAGCTGTGACCGATGCCTGCAATAGTCATGGCGGATTCTATCTTGGCTCCATCGGCGGCCCGGCCGCACGTCTGGCGCAGGACTGCATCACCAAAGTTGAAGTCGTTGAATACGAAGAGCTCGGCATGGAAGCGATCTGGAAAATTGAAATCAAGGATTTCCCCGCCTTCATCATCGTTGACGATAAGGGCAATGACTTCTTTGATGCCTTTAAAAAGCGTGTGCCAAACTGACAAAGGGAACGCCATTCGATATCACCCCGTCATCTCCGCGTTCGCAAAGCGGCGATGACAGTGGTTTTCTATATTAATCTAGGGTAACCTCCCCACCCTCTCACGAACGTCATATCACGGAGAACACAAATGACCGATGTAAGCATGGCAGATGAAATCAGCCGTATGTCAGCAGCCTTGGCCGCTGACGAGGCGACCACAGATGCTTTTTCGCTCAGAGAGACGTTGGCAATTGCCTGCCGCATTTTGGGGAACAACGGTCACGGTAGCGGACTTGCCGGGCAAATGACGGCGCGAGGCGATGACCCCACGACCATGTGGACGCTCCCTTATGGTGTTGGATTCGAAGAAGCCAAAGTATCGGATTACGTTCTGGTTGATAAGAACTTTGATGTGATTGAAGGCTCTGGCCGACCAAGCCCAGCAAACCGTTTTCATTTACACGTCTATGCAACCCGGCCGGATGTCATGTCTATTGTGCATACGCATCCAGTCAATTGCTCAGCACTTGCCATGATCGGTGAGCCACTTCGTGCAGAACACATGGATACGATGTTTTTCTATGAAGACACCGCTTTCCTGCCGCATTGGCCGGGCGTACCGTTTGGTGACGGGGAAGGCGAAATTATTTCGACAGCCCTTGGTGACAAAAGCGCGATACTGCTCGCCCATCATGGACAACTATGCGCCGGTGTAACCGTTGAGGCTGCATGCGTTATGGGTGTTTTCATCGAGCGCGCTGCGGAATTACAACTCAAGGCGATGGCCGTCGGCACTATTCAGTCTGTAACACCTGAGCTTGGTCAGCAGGCGCATGGCTGGCGTCATGATCCAGGCGGAATCGCAACGACATTCAGATACTTCGCGCGCCAAGCTTTAAAAACAGGCGACGACCCCCTTCAATAAGAATCTCTACGATCAAAAATTACAACATGAGGCCACATATGTCAGATACGCGCCAAGAAACCGATAGCCTCGGTGAAGTTACCGTCCCAGCAGATAAGTATTGGGGTGCGCAGACAGAACGCTCACGTCTCAACTTTCCTATTGGTGATGCGCGCGAACGCATGCCAATTGAATTGATCCGTGCATTTGCCATTCAAAAAGAAGCTGCCGCACGGACCAACATCGCCCTTAAAGTTTTGGACGAGAAAATCGGCACTGCGATTACGTCTGCCGCTGCTGAAGTATCTGATGGCGCGCTTGATGATCATTTCCCGTTGGTGATTTGGCAGACCGGATCTGGCACCCAAACCAACATGAACCTGAACGAGGTGATTGCGAACCGGGCCATTGAATTGATGGGCGGCAAAATTGGCTCGAAAACGCCGGTGCATCCAAATGATCATGTGAATATGTCGCAGTCATCAAATGATAGCTTTCCAACCGCGATGCATATCGCATTAGCCTTGGAAACCACCGAACGCTTGATGCCCGCACTCGATGGATTGGCGAAAAGCCTTGCCGCCAAGCAAGAGCAATTTAAAGACATCGTCAAAATCGGCCGCACCCATTTACAAGACGCCACGCCGATAACACTGGGTCAGGAGTTTTCCGCCCAAGCACACATGTCCTTGGAAAATATTGAACGGCTCAAGAAATCCCTTAATCAGATTTATGAATTGGCTCAAGGTGGGACCGCCGTCGGTACAGGGCTCAATGCCCCGGAAGGCTTTGATACGTTATTTGCCGAAGAAGTCGCCAGCATCACGGGCCTACCGTTCCGCACCTGCCCTAACAAGTTTTATGCTCTGGCATCCGAAGATGCGCTGGTGAACTTGTCTGGTAAGCTCAACACTATCGCCGCATCGGTGATGAAGATTGCCAACGATATTCGCTTACTCGGCTCCGGCCCTCGTTCTGGATTGGGTGAATTGATTTTACCTGCGAACGAACCTGGCTCATCAATCATGCCCGGCAAAGTTAACCCGACACAGGCCGAAGCTGTCACGCAGGTTGCCGCACAGGTGATGGGCAACCACACAACGGTAACCGTTGCTGCGTCCCACGGGCATCTACAACTCAATGTATTCAAGCCGGTGATCGTCGCAGCATGTCTCCGCTCCATTCGACTGTTGGCTGATTCGATTGATAGTTTCCGGTTGCGCTGCGTCGACGGCATTGAAGCCGACATCGCCCGTATCAACGAATTAACTGAGCGTTCTTTGATGTTGGTGACCGCTTTGACGCCTGAAATCGGTTACGACAAATCCGCCGAGATCGCCAAGAAGGCGCATAAAGAAGGTACAACGTTGAAAGAGGCCACCCTCGCATTGGGCTACCTCGACGAAGCCACATTTGATAAACTGGTTCGACCTGAAACAATGGTCGGTTAACAGGAGGCTCCCATCGCACACGAACTCACACCTGATGGCGATATCGCTGTCGACCTTTCAAATAGTCGTCTCGACGATGAGGCAATCCGCGCAGCCCGCGTTGATCTTGCAGCCTGCTTTCGGATGGCCGCGCGGCTTGGGTATCATGAAGGTATCTGCAATCACTTCTCATGTGTTTTGCCGGGCCGCGATGACCTGTTCCTCGTAAACCCTTACGGACTGGCTTTTAGTGAAATCACAGCATCATCGCTGATCATCTGTGACTTTAATGGCAACGTGGTCGAAGGTGACGGCGTGCCAGAAGCAACCGCTTTCTATATTCATGCCCGCTTACATCTTCGCCGTCCAAACGCTCGCGTCGCCCTCCACACGCATATGCCACATGCCACAGCGCTGGCCATGGTTGAAGGTGATCCTTTGGTATGGGCTGGGCAATCTGCGCTTAAGTTTTATGGACGTACAGCCGTTGATGAAAACTACAATGGACTGGCTCTGGATACCGATGAAGGCGACCGTATCGCCGATACAATGGGCGACAACGACATCGCATTTTTAAAGAACCATGGTGTCATGGTGACAGGCCCGACGATCGCAGAAGCCTGGGATGATTTGTATTATCTTGAGCGTGCCTGCGAACTCCAGATGAAGGCAATGACTACGGGCCGTCCGCTAAAACCGGTCGCGCCGGACATCGCCGCCAAGACAGCCCAACAAATGCGCGTGGGCGACCGTGAAAGTGCTTATCTGCATTTGGACAGTATCAAACGTATCCTAACCCGCGAAGAACCCGAATTCGCCACTTGAACAGGAATTTATCATGAGCAAGGTTACCATCGTCACCGGCGGATCACGCGGCATTGGCGCTGCTACCGCGAAACTTTTAGCCAGCCACGGCCACGCCGTCTGTGTGAACTATCTTTCAAATGCAGACGCTGCCAGCAAAGTCGTCAGCGAGATCGAAGCTGCTGGCGGGCGCGCTCTTGCCGTGCAGGCAGATACATCTGTTGAAGCCGATGTCATGCGGATGTTCGAAACTGTCGATAAGGAACTCGGCACCCTGACCGGGCTTGTAAATAACGCAGGGACAAACGGGCGACGCACACGCGTCGACGATCTGCGTCCCGATGAAATCTGCGAACTTCTAGATATCAATGTACTGGGGTGCATCATCTGTGCCCGCGAAGCCGTAAAACGCATGTCGACAGCGCATGGCGGCAAAGGTGGGGCCATCGTCAACGTCTCAAGCGGATCTGCCAATATTGGCAACCCTGGCATTGGCGTGCTCTATGCCACGTCAAAGGGAGCGTTGAACTCGTTCTCAATCGGTCTTGCCCAAGAAGTCGCCGCCGAGGGTGTCCGCGTGAATATTGTCGCACCGGGGATGACACAAACGGATATGCCGGGCGCAGATCGCATTGCCGCACAAGCGTCTAAAATTCCAATGGGCCGCGTCGCTGAGCCCATCGAAGTCGCCGAGGCTATTTACTTCTTACTTAGTGACAACGCGAGCTATATCGCTGGCGCCAACATCCGCGTCGGCGGCGGGCGTTTGTGACATAAGATTAAATCTTATTGATTTGACTCGTTGCTGCTTGAAACCTGTAATGAACTATCATTCACGTGTAATTATGAGGCCCAAAACCAATGCCCGAAATGTTAAGCCTACTCAGCGGATTTTCTATCTTCGCCGTCGTTGTTCTGATCATGGCTGTGCTTTTGATCTTTCTCGGTGTCAAAGCGGTGCCGCAAGGTTACGAGTACACAGTTGAACGATTTGGTAAGTTCACCAAGTCGCTCACACCCGGCTTAAACCTCATTGTTCCGGTCATTGATCGCGTCGGGCGTGAGATGAACATGATGGAGCAGGTCCTGGACGTGCCGTCACAGGAAATCATTACCCGCGATAATGCGATGGTCACGGTCGATGGCGTCGTCTTCTATCAAGTCCTCGATGCCGCCCAAGCGGCTTACGAAGTGAACTACCTTGAACACGCCATCCTGAACCTGACGATGACCAACATACGTACAGTCATGGGCTCGATGGACCTGGATGAATTACTTTCACAGCGCGACGCCATTAACGTCCGCCTTTTGACGGTTGTCGATCAAGCGACAAACCCTTGGGGCGTTAAAGTCACACGGATTGAGATTAAGGATATTTCTCCACCTCGTGACCTCGTCGACGCTATGGGACGACAGATGAAAGCTGAACGTGAAAAGCGCGCTAATATTTTGGAAGCTGAAGGCAAGCGACAGTCTGAAATCCTAAAAGCTGAAGGGCAAAAACAATCACAAATTCTGGAAGCTGAAGGCCGCCGCGAAGCTGCATTCCGAGACGCCGAAGCACGTGAGCGCGAAGCCGAAGCGGAAGCTAAGGCGACGCAAATGGTCTCTGACGCGATTTCCCAAGGTAATGTCCACGCCGTGAATTACTTTGTCGCTCAGAAATATGTCGAAGCCTTGCAAGAAATCGGTACCGCAGATAACGAAAAAGTACTGATCCTTCCATATGAGGCAACCAGCTTACTGGGCTCACTTGCCGGCATTGGCGAGATTGCCAAGAATGCATTTGGCGGTGAGCAAAAGAAGCAAGGCCCCTGGGAAGACAAATAAGCACGAAGGCGAAACGGATTTATCATGGATGACATTCTCGCAGGTATAACATTCTGGTATTGGTGGGTTTTTGCTGTCCTCATGGTTATCCTTGAGACACTAGCACCCGGTGTCATTTTCCTGTGGCTCGCCATCTCAGCCACCGCATTGGGTTTTACCTTGCTCGTCGTCACTGACCTTGCGTGGCAATATCAGTTTCTTTTATTCGCGGGCCTTTCCATTGTCAGTGTTGCCGG
>DGOK01000119.1 GCA_002389385.1 Rhodospirillaceae bacterium UBA4468
AAAAAGCTCAGCGAAACACTTGACGACGTTCAACCTACTGAATTCCGCATTGATGACACACGAACGCCGCCACGCCTAGTAACACGCGCGGGCGTTGAATCCATCGAAGCCTTCGTCACCTTCAAGACGAAGATTGGCATTGCAAACGGTGTTGTCAGGTTATTACCCGATCCAAATGATTCAAAGACATGGCGTGCGTGGACATTTTCAACAACGCTCCAGGAAATCACTGGCCATGAAGAACGCCTCAGCGAAGTACGTGTCGGCGGCGAGGCCTTCAAGCGTGAATTTGGCGGCGATAATTGGCAGGACTATCGCAACAAAGCACGAAGCTATGAAGACCGTGATCCTGCGGTGTTGGTTGTAGGCGGTGGACAAGCCGGATTAGGTATTGCAGCACGTCTCACACATCTTGGCGTTGATACTTTAATTGTCGATAGACATACACGGATTGGTGATAACTGGCGCAAACGTTATCACTCGCTGACATTGCACAACGAAGTTTATGTAAATCACATGCCTTACATGCCGTTCCCACCCACGTGGCCGGTGTATATTCCAAAAGACATGCTCGCCAACTGGTTTGAAATCTATGTAGAAGCTTTAGAGCTTAATTACTGGACAGGCACGTCGCTTACCAACGGCACCTATGACGAGGCTAAGAAACGATGGAACGTTACGCTTGAGCAAAAAGATGGTTCTGAGCGTATCATATATCCGCGCCACATCGTTATGGCGACAGGTGTTAGCGCTATTCCTATCATGCCAGACTTACCCGGACTTGATAAATTCAAAGGTAAGGTCATGCATTCAGGCCAGTACACAACTGGCCATGAATGGTCTGGCGGCAAGGCAATGGTGCTGGGCACAGGCAACAGTGCCCATGATGTCACCCAGGATCTGCATGCGTGTGATGTCGATGTAAAAATGATCCAACGCAGTTCCACGCATATTGTAAGCTTGACCGAAGCGCAGCGTGTTTACGCGCTATACGCCGAAGGCCCGCCAATGGACGATTGCGATCTTCTCGCCACGTCTTTCCCCTTCCCTGTACTGAAAATGGGCTACCGAAAAGCCACAGCAATGTCGAAAACGATCGACAAGCCATTGCTGGACGGACTGACAGCACGCGGTTTCAAACTCAACGATGGCGTTGATGATTGTGGATTTCAGATGAGTTATCTCCAACGTGGTGGCGGTTACTACTTTGACGTTGGATGTTCTAAATTGATTGCCGACGGTGAAATTGACGTTGTTCACTTCGAAGACATTGAATGCTTTAACGCGTCAGGCGCAGTGCTAAAGTCCGGCGACAGCATCCAAGCCGATCTCATCGTTCTCGCAACCGGATACAAAAACCAACAAGACACAGCACGTGTGTATCTTGGTGATGACGTTGCAGATAAGATCGGCCCGGTATGGGGTTTCAGTAACCGCGGCGAACTACAGAATATGTGGCAACGCACCGCGCAACCAGGACTGTGGTTTACAGCCGGTAGCTTGGCGCAATGCCGTATATTCTCAAAATTCCTAGCGCTCCAGATTAAAGCTGAAGAAGTCGGACTTATTGAGACTTAAACCGTCTTACAAAGCCCACCATCAACATTGATCGCTGCACCGTTGATGTACGAACCTGCATCAGATGCCAGGAAGCACGCCATGTTAGCGAATTCTTCTGCTGTGCCCAAACGCCCCATAGGTTGATCCTTGCCAGCGTCCTCATACCATTCTTCAAGCGACAAGCCGCGCGTATCCGCGGCGTGACGACGCTCCCATTGATCACTTCGAATTTTCCCAACGAGCATGCCATTGACGAGCACGTTATACGGCGCGCCTTCATTCGCAAGGACTTTCATAAGAGCCATGCCTGCAGCTCGACTAACCGCTGTCGGCGCACCCTCAGCGCCAGGCATTTTAGCACCCACGTTCAGCACGTTAATGATACGCCCCCACCGTTGTTCTCGCATGCCGGGGATAACCAAGCGTGACAGGCGGATTGCTGAGAAAAGCTTTAAATCCAGATCGTCTTGCCAAACGTCATCCGTCACATCAAGAAATGGCCCACGCTGCGACGTGCCGGCATTATTCACGAGGACATCAGTAACACCGAGTTCTTTCTCGGTTTCAGCGACAACGCGCACGCACTCTTCTGGCAATCTGATGTCAGCAGAGATTGCGATTACTTTTCCGCTACCTTCAGCTTGAATTTCAGCTTTAGCCGCATCCAGGACTTCTTGCCGACGTGCAACAATCGCAACATTTGCGCCTGAGCGAATATACTCTTTGGCAATTGCTTTACCTAGGCCCGCGCTTCCCCCTGTAATAATAGCATTTCTGCCATCCATTCTCGCATCCATCGAAATTCCTCCTGTTTATGTATGCCTGATCAGCACGGTTTTTCTATTTGTCCGTCTCATTGGCTCGTAATCGCCAACGACTGTGTGTTTATCACTTCAAATCTATTCTTGAGCCTATATATCGGAAGTATATGGCCTAACTACAATGGGTCAAAAATGACTTATTGCCCCTATGGATAGCCCATTTTTGGCCCTATAGGGGATATGGCACGATCTATATCATTTCGCTCGTGTTGATGCTTTAATCTGCGTAAAGTTATTTTAGTAGATGTTACTAAGCACTACACACGATCAATAAACGAGCTCCACACGCGGGGGCATAAGTAAAAAATAATTGAGCAATGACGCATGTATTGCGTCGATAAAACAAGGGAGACTTCAATATGAATAAAAAACTACTCGGTGCCGCAACAGGTGCCGTAGCATTGCTTGGGCTAACGTCTAACGCACTTGCTCTGGACGAACTCACCGTGGCTTACTTTCTAGAATGGCCAACACCGAACCAGTTCGCTCAGGCTGAAAAAGTCTATGAGAAAGAGCTGGGCGTTAAGATCAATTGGCGTTCTTTCGATGCTGGTACTGCAATGTCTGCAGCAATGGCATCTGGTGATGTTCACATTTCATTCAGCCAAGGCATTCCACCTTTCGTTGTTGCGACTTCTGCAGGTCAAGATTTGCAAGTTGTCGATGTCGCCGTATCGTACTCTGAAAACGATAACTGCGTCGTTCGTGCCAGCCACGAGATCGACAAGACAAACGCAAAAGAGCTTAATGGCAAGACAGTTGGTGTGCCGCTTGGAACAGCCGCGCATTATGGATTCCTCAAGCAGATGGTTCACTTTGGTGTCGACACATCAACGATGAAAATCGTCGACATGGCTCCACCTGACGGCGCTGCTGCATTCGCAAACGGTAACCTCGATTTGGTTTGCGGTTGGGGTGGTGCACTTCGCCGCATGAAAGAGCATGGCAACGTGCTTCTAACAGGTGCAGAAAAAGAAGCACTTGGTATTCAGGTTTTCGATGCAACAACCGTATCGACATCATGGGCCAAGGAAAATGCTGAGCTTTTAAGCAAGTTTCTTAAAGTCACTGCTGACATGAATGCCAAGTATGCAGGCGGTGGCGCTAAGATGATGACTCCTATCATTGCAAAAGCTGCTGGTATGGACGTTGAAGCAACGGTCGCTACGTTGAATGGCTTTGCCTTCCCAACGGTTGAAGAGCAATTGAGCGCAAAGTGGCTTGGTGGTGGAACGCAGAAATTCCTTAAAGAAGTCGCTGACTTCTTTGTTGAGCAGGGTACAATCGACAAAGCTCGTCCAAGCTATGATAGCGCTGTTGATGCTAGCTATTTGGCTGCTGCAGCCAAAATGTAATGCGATTATCTGGTCGCCTCAATTGAGAGGCGGCCAGATTTCGTTTCAGGGGGGTATCGTGCCACTTTAGGCCAACACTGGCCTTTCAATAAAAATATAAAAATCGGCGCGAATGCCATTGGCCCATACTCCATGAGAGGTCGTTGCCAATGTCCGGATTAGAGATTGATAATATTTCGATGCGCTTTGAGCTACCCGGTGGTGACGCAGTGCAAGCACTTGAGAACGTTTCTTTACAATTAAAACAAGGTGAGTTGATGTCTGTTCTTGGGCCTTCGGGTTGCGGGAAGACAACACTTTTGAATATTCTTGCAGGTTTCTTGGCCCCCACAGACGGGGTGGTCAGATTGAACGGGCATAACGTAACGGGGCCACACCCGGAACGCGGCATGGTCTTTCAGAAAGGCGCATTGTTCGAATGGATGAACGTTCGAAGCAATGTTGCATTCGGCCCCGCCATGAAGGGCATGCCAAAAAAAGAGACTGATGAAATTGTAGATCATCTATTGAACACAGTCGGCCTCGGTGACTTTAAAGAAAAAGCCGTTTACGAACTTTCAGGTGGTATGCAGCAACGTGTTGCATTGGCGCGTTGCCTAGCCAACGAGCCTGATGTCATTTTGATGGATGAGCCACTTGGGGCACTGGACGCGCTTACACGTGAAAAGATGCAAGGGCTTGTCCTTAAGCTCTGGAAAGAAACAGGTAAAACCATTGTTTTGATCACACACTCTGTGGAAGAAGCCCTTCTGCTCGGTGAACGTCTTGTTGTAATGGCGCCACGACCTGGACGTATTCATAAAGAATACAATCTGCCATTTGCCAAAGAAGGTGTTGATGCTGATCTCCGTGAAGTCAAAAAACATCCAGAGTTTAATGATCGTCGTGAAGAAATTCTCACTATGATTTGGGATATGGAAGAAGAAATCATGGGCCATCAGGAGGAATCAAAATGACTATCCTGATCATTTACATACTTATCTTTTTTGTCGCGATGATTATCTACAGTCAGATAAAGCGTTTTACGACGAGCACAAAAGACTTCACCAGCCTCAAGACGGTTACGTTTGGTGATGAAAGCGCGGTCACGGCGAACCGAACTGCATCTATTATCTCAGTATTATCTATCTTCTTCCTATGGGGCGCGTTTACCGGATCAAGCCTAACACCGATCCATGCACCAGGTCCATATGTAGGTGATACCTCGTTTACGTACACAGCTGAAAATGCGGACAAGCAGACAGATACAGCGACGGTACATATCAGAGTTCACAAACTTAATGACACTGTCGAAAAGCCAGAAATTCCTGCATCGGGTAATGATGGCTTTGCTAAAGACGATGTCATGAAAGTTGCTGCTTGGCGTACGAGCAATCCAACCAAAGTCCAAAACAACGATGATGGAGGCAAGGTCGATGGTTATCGGGTTACGATGATCGATGGTCAGGCAATCTCGCCAAATGGTTTTGTGGATGTATCAGATGGCCAAGTCCGGATGACGCGCAAAGGTAGCCTCGTGTTCGAACCTGGTAAAGGTTGGCAAATGGAGCCAATCTGGCTTCCTGCGCCTGAAGATGTATGGGGCCGCCTTATTGAAATTGCCGATGTCGGTTATCAAAACGTCACGTTGTCTGAAAACCTTGGCTGGTCGCTTTATCGCGTCATTCTTGGCTTCATCCTTGGTAGCCTGGTTGGCATCCCTCTTGGTTACGCTATGGGGCTCTCAAGCTGGTTCCGCGGTTGGTTCGACCCCATCGTTGAATTCATGCGTCCGGTGCCACCACTCGCACTTATTCCGCTTGTCATTATCTGGTTTGGCATTTGGGAAACAGGAAAAATTTCGCTTCTGTTCCTAGCCGCTCTCTGGATCATGACAATTGCAGCGCGTGCGGGTGTCTCAGGTGTCAACATTTCCAAAGTGCATGCCGCCTATTCTTTGGGTGCATCCAAAACGCAGCTTTTGACCAAGATTATCGTCCCAAACTCATTACCTGAAATCTTTACAGGTGCCCGAGTTGCCATGGGCGTTTGCTGGGGAACTGTTGTGGCTGCCGAACTCGTCGCTGCTGAAAAAGGTGCTGGCAAAATGATTATTGCGGCATCCAAGTTCCAAAACACCGACATCGTCATTATGGGTATCATCTTGATTGGTGTTATTGGATACAGCATCGATATTTTGATGCGGATGGCTGAAAACTGGCTGGTGCCATGGAAAGGTAAAAGCTGATCAATTAGAGAACGTTTATCAGATAATGGTCTTGTCACAGTGATGGCTTGATCAGAATCTGGACCTAAGAAACTCGTGATCCTGGATGTATCGCGGTCAGCGGACTTGCCCTATGTAGGCAGAGTTCGCGGCCGCGATTTTTTCATGGTGACATGAAACGCCAGAGCCGGGACTTTCATGTTTAACCACAAATTTACCTGGGACTAGAATATATGTCTGACCAATTGACCGCTGACGACCTCGCCGCAACATTTGATGCATTTAACCGCCATGACGTTGATGGTGTGATGAAATGCTTCGCTGATGATTGCGTATTTTATACCGTAGGTGGACCTGAAGTTTACGGAAATAAAATTGAAGGCGCTGAAGCGATTGCCAAGGCTTTTTCAGCTATATGGGCTGGCATGACGGATGCCCATTGGGATCATCACAGTCATTTTGTACATGGTGACCGCGCCGTTTCAGAGTGGGTTTTCTCTGGCACAAACGCTGATGGCACACGAGTTGAAGCACAAGGTGCGGATCTGTTCTCACTTCGTGATGGCAAAATTGTAGCAAAGCAAGCGTTCCGCAAAGACCGCCCGCTTCAAAAAGCATAATTCGAAGGATTGCATTCTTTATTGGGGGATTGACTTGTGCCGTATCCATTACGCCCTAAACACTGGCCACGTGATAGTTACGATCCGCATTACGACCCACTTGTCGACGCTGTGCCAAGTCATAAACGCGATTATGTACCTACGTACTGGATTGGTTCGGCAGGTGCCCCTCCAGAAGATGACGGCCCTATATCAGGTGATATGGATGTCGATGTGGTTGTTGTTGGGTCCGGCTATACCGGTCTGTCTTGCGCAATACATCTTGCAAAAGAACACGGTATTCAAGCAACGGTGTTAGAAGCAAACACTGTCGCTTGGGGATGTTCAACACGTAACGGTGGACAAGCTCAAATTTCATCTGGCCGCCTAAAGCGCTCTCAATGAATTGATCGTTGGGGCGTTGACGTTGCCAAAAAATGCACGCTGAAATCGTTGAAGCTTTCGACGTATTTCGCGACCTGATCGGTTCTGGCGAATTCGATTGTGAACCACAAGATGGTGGGCATTTTTATATCGCACACAAACCAGGTGTCATGCCAAAATTGGAGAAAGAGTCGAAACTTTTGAATGACGTCTTTGGCTATGATTCACGCATCATGGGCCGTGATGAATTGCACAAAAAATTCGTTAAAGATCAGGAAGCTGCGGGCGCGATGTTTAAACCAGACGGCATATCAATCCATGCCGCTAAACTCGCATTCGGCTATATTAATTTAGCGTGCAAACTTGGTGCCACAATCCATCCAGCGAGCCCGGTCATGGGATGGAAAGTTGTCGATGGTGTCCATCATTTAACCACCCCAGGCGGCACAGTTCGCGCACGCTCAGTTGCTTTAGCAACAGCAGGATATACACCTGCGGCCCTAAATAACCGTACAAAGAATCGGTTGATGCCAATTCTTTCAAACTCAATCACAATACGGCCTCTTGATGACGATGAAAAGGAAGCCTGTGGATTCCAGGTGCGCTCGCCACTAACTGATACCCGCACTCTTCGGCATTATTACCGCTTCTTACCTGATGATCGCGTCCAGATTGGGAGTCGCAGTGCTGTCACTGGAGATGATGCGGAAAACCCAAAACACCTGAATGCGCTACAAGCGGGGTTATATCGAAAGTTCCCAGCACTTGAGGGGATCGATCTTGATTACTCCTGGTGGGGGTGGGTCGATGTCAGTCATGACATGATGCCAAGGGCCTTCCAACCAGATCCAGATCGGACGATCTACTATGCGATGGGCTATGGCGGTAACGGCGTAATGTATTCTGCGCAAGCGGGACGACGCATGGCACAAATGTTTGCAGGGAAAGCTCAAGG
Source organism: Rhodospirillaceae bacterium UBA4468 (assembly GCA_002389385.1). GTDB lineage: Bacteria > Pseudomonadota > Alphaproteobacteria > Rhodospirillales > Casp-alpha2 > UBA4479. The sequence goes on from DGOK01000119.1 coordinate 7,881, forward strand.
CCTAGACCTTCCAATCTTTACCTCACCGCTCCCCAGTCATGGTATTTTGACGCCGTTCCGTCGGTTAGGTCAGCGATTTATGTGTCTTTGGTACCACTTCCAAGACGAAATGATGTGAGGTGTGAATGGAAAAAACTTCAGTAATCTCTTTTTCAGATACACCACTGAGTGACACCAAACGCCGCCTTTCAGATTTACCTGATCGCTTTGTTGAGGGAGACCCTCATCACTCGACACAGATGTGCTTCGAAAGTCCAGATGGTGCATTAATCGCCAGGACATGGACGAGCACGCCCGGCAAATGGCATGCTTTTACTGATTGTGATGAGTTCTGCATGATCTTGGAAGGTCACGTTCGTCTGATCGACGAAGATGGCAACGCCAAAACTCATAAAGCTGGTGATGCGTTTTTAATCCCCAATGGATTACGGGGTTACTGAGACGTGATCGAGACAACGACCAAGCATTTTGTCATTCGTGATCGCGCCGCAATGTCGTCATGAGAGGTTCTAGGAATTAACCCTGAGCTCTTATACGCTCGTTTTTCGGATCCCACGTCGATAGATCACCTTGAACGGTTGCGCTAAACCGCTCTCCAAATATATCGACTTCAAGGGTTGTGCCTGGCACAGCAAAATCTGCACGAATTATTCCCAATCCTAATGCTTTGTTTATGCGATACCCCCAACCCGAAGATGTGATTTCGCCAACGATTTCATCGCCTTTATAGACGCCCTACATATAAGGCGCATCGCATGCATTGCCTTCAATTGTCATCGCGACAAACTGTTTTATCGGCTCACCTGCATTCATAATTGCGTCGCGACCAATGAATGCTTCTTTTGTGGTGTCGACAAATCGATCAAGCCCCACATCCCAGATATTATAATCTGCTAAAAGGTCACTCTTCCAACCGCGATACCCTTTCTCAAGACGAAGACTATCAAGCGCAAACATCCCAATCGGCTTTAAGTTATGTGGTGCACCTGCCTTCAGAACTGCGTCATAGACCGTTGGTGTATCATCAATTGCCGTATGGATTTCCCAACCCAACTCGCCTGCAAACGACACACGTGCCAAGCGACATGGCTTGCCATCAATTTCTGCATTCTGATGTGTGAGCCAGCGACTCGATAAGTCACCTATCGTTATGCCTGCAAGAAACTCACGGGCTTTCGGACCTGTAAGCAAGTGACAGCAGTACTTTTCAGTTATGCCTGTAAGTGTCACCGACCCATCCGTTGGTAAATGTGCTGCAAGCCAATCACGATCATGCCACTCAGCCGCCGCTGCTCCAATGAGAAGGAAGCCGTCTTCTTCCGCCATCACCAACATCTCTGTAATGATCCGCCCCTTCTCATCTGTAAAGTACGCAAGACCAATACGTCCGGCAGATGGCACCTTGCCTGTCGTCATACTCGACAACCAATAACGTGCACCTGGGCCAGTAACCTGAATGCGTGTGAACCCAGAGATATCCAGAATACCTGCGGCATCATGTACGGCATGGCATTCTTCACGCACACGGCGGAACCATGGCCCTTCTCGTTCCCATTGCTCACGGGATTCAAGTGAAACATCATCACCGTCTTTCGCGAGCGCTTGCGTTAATTGTGCTGGATCAATGTCGCCGTCGTACTTGTCACATAAAGCACCTTCAAGATCATGTGTCTCAATAAACGGATATAGTTCTTTAAGTTCATAAGGCGAAATAATCTGATATTCCATACCCTACATTCGGGCCATACCAGCTGCGCGTTCAAACTCCTGCATACGCTGTTTAGAATGCGCTAATCGAACAGAGTCCGTGACATGGTAATTCATTGGGTAATCAACTTCTTCGCCAAGTCGGCGATAAAGTTCTGTCGAATACCGCTGCATGTTCGCGATGACCCAAGAATTCGAAAACGTCGGAATATTTCCCGCAGCATGCCAGGTTGACCCTGCTGTCAGCTCGTTCTTTTCAAGGAGCACACAATCAGTCCAACCCGCCTTGGCCAAATGGTAAAGTGCAGAAACGCCAACAACGCCACCACCAATAATGACGACACGTGCAGAGGCTGGTAAATCAGCCATTTCCAAACCTTTTTTAACGAGCATTGAATGAACTGATAAGATAACAGTTACTGTTTAGTTTTATAAATTTTTCATACTTATGAAAATGGGTTCAATACGATTTTTGCAGCACCTGTCCGACCATTTAGCAGATCATCAAAAGCTGCTACGCCATCGGAAAGAGGACGCTCTTCCATCCAATCCAAATCACCAAGGGCACCCGATGCCATAGCGGCTACCGTGGCATGAAAATCTGTCATCGTATATGTATAAGCTCCAACGAAAGCTATTTCTTGGAGGGTTAAGCGGCGTGCATCAAATCCATCAACACCATCGCCAAGACCAATATGCACAATGACACCGCCCGGCCGTGCCGCATTTATAGCGCCCGCCCTTGTATGTTTGTTCCCGACCGCATCTATCACGATTTCAGCGCTGCCTTGATCCAATGAGCCTTCAACTGTTGGATCAACAATTTTCGAAAAACCGGCATTTTCAGCAGTTTTGCGTCTTAATGGATTAGTTTCCGCAATCGTCACGTCAGCGCATCCGAATGCACGTAATGCCAACGCAGCACCTAACCCTACTGCACCACTTCCCATCACCAAAGCACTTGCCTCAGAGATAGGTCGGCTCGCGTGTCGTGATGCCAAGACCACGCCATGCCATGACGTCGCCAATGGCTCAGCTAATGAGGCATGGATCAGATCAAGGTTATCAGGGACTTCGATGATATTCCGACGCGGTACAATCAGGCGTTCTGCAAAAGCACCCTGTCGTGGCGGCATAGAAATAATTTCTCGCTCTGCACATAAATTTTCTCGGCCAGAAAGGCAATCACTGCAATGCCCGCAAGTCACAAGTGGATTTATAACAACTCGCATACCCTCATCGTTACCACCGCGTATAATGCCAGCAGCTTCATGCCCAAGAATAAGCGGTGCTGGGCGCCTGTCGTCATGCCCCATAAATGCATGCATATCAGAACCACAAATCCCCACCGCATTCACTTCGATAAGCACATCACCTATACCTGCCATCGGCTCAGACGCTTCTTGGAATTGGATAGTTTTAGGTCCTGTATAAACGAGCGCCTTCATGAGCGTGTCTCCAATAATTGTTACTTTGCTGTGTATCCACCATCGACAGGGATTGTCTGTCCTGTGATATAGGCTGATGCAGGCGATGATAGAAATACGGTTATGCCATCTAAGTCATTCAGACTGCCATTGCGGCCAATCGCCGTCATGTTTGCATTGTGAGCAGATATCTCTGGATCATTGAAAACCGGTGCCGTTAGCCCGGTTGGGAAAAATCCAGGCGCAATCGCATTGGTCGTAATCCCATCTTTCGACCAAGCCTCAGCCATCGCTCGCGTTAACTGAACAACGCCACCCTTCGATGCACCGTAGGGCATACTATTCGCAAACGCGCGGTAGCTTTGTAACGATGCGATGTTGATGATCCGTCCATAACCTTGCTGTGTCATGCCTGGCACACACGCCCGCGCCAAAAAAAATGGCACCGTTAGATTTAGATGTATCGTTTGGTTCCAGGTCTCCATTGAGACGTCTTCCCAAGGCTCCCTATGATTGACACCAGCAGCATTCACCAAGATTGTTGGTGCACCAAATGTACGAGACGCCTGCGCATACAAATCCTGAATAATATCCCGATCACCTAGATCGATGGCAACAACTGACGCTTGTCCGCCATCATCACGAACAGACGATTCCGTTTTCGAAAGTCGCTCTTGATCTCGGCCCACAAGCACGACTTTTGCGCCTGCCTTAGCAAGCGCATAGGCCATATGCTGACCTATGCCAGATGAAGCGCCAGTAACAAGAGCTACCTGATCATCTAGCCAAAACTCATCAATTTTCGGTTTGTCAGTCATGGTTTAGATTGAATATTGCGTCGGGGAAGTGTGTGGTTGAAATTTTCTCAATCCCTTTATATACATCAATGTAAGCGCTTACAATAACGTGACATGCCTATTAATATGAGTCAATATTATTTCCTGTGTTCGCACAACGCGAATGGAACAAAGTTGTCTACCAAACGGATTATTCAGGCATATTTATGAAACCAGTTTCCACGCCGACGCTTCAAGACATTGCGGATGCCGTGAACGTATCGACGGCGACGGTATCGCGGGTAATCAATAATCCTGAGAACGTTCGCCCTGCCTTGCGTGAACTTGTCCAAGCTCAAATCGACGCATTGGGATATGTCCGGCACGGCGCCGCACGGGAACTGGCTTCATCAAAAAGCTATACGATTGGTGCCCTTATCCCAACTTTGGAAAGTGCAATTTTTGCGAGCGGCGTGAATGCAATTGAGAGCGTTCTTGTTGACGCGGGCTATACTCTCCTCCTCGCCGTAACAAACTATGACACCGCCCAGGAACACCGACAGATTCAAAAACTTATTGGACAGGGCGTCGATGGATTGATCCTTTTTGGGCGTGACCATACACCAGAAACACTCGAGCTTTTACATCGTCAACAATGCCCATTCGTCATGACATGGACGTATTCAGATAGCTCTATCCTGCCCTGCATAGGCTTTGATAACGTCGCTGCTTCAAACGAAGTCGGGAACCATCTCATAGGCCTTGGACATACACGCATCGGCGTGATTGCTGGCATCACAACTGGAAATGACCGGGCACGAGAACGTGTCGCAGGTATCCACGACGCATTAGTCACGCATGGATTACAATTACATTCCCATAATGTCATTGAGCAGCCTTATGAATTAGCCGGCGGGCGATAAGGCTTGCGACAATTAATAGATCAACCGCTTGATGAACGCCCCACAGCAATTTTCTGCGGTAATGATGTATTGGCCATTGGCGCTATGTTAGAAGCGCAGCATCGAGGCATCTCAATTCCGGATGATCTCTCAATTGTTGAATTTGACGATCTCCCGATGGCAGAATATTTACCACCAGGTCTGACGACAGTTCACGTCCCAAGCAAACGAATGGGCGCAGAGGCTGCACGTTATATTTTGAACAAGGCTGCGGGGAAGCCTGTTGAAGATCGCGTGCAGTTATCAACAAACCTCGTTCTGCGCGGCACAACCGCTGCACCTCCCAAAGTTTTAGTCTAACATCATCATATTAAAGCAAATGAGCACCTGCTTCTTGGATAACGCCCAGGCACACCCCACATTAATAGAAGCACATCTAACCAAAGAACAAGGAAGAGAGTTTTACCATGGATAAAGAACGTTATGACGCAGGCATGAAGGTCCGCCGTGAAGTCCTTGGAGATGAGTATGTAGACCGGTCTGTTGCAGCCACAGATGATGTAACCCGGCCATTGCAAGATCTCGTTAATGAATATGGCTGGGGCGCAACCTGGGCGCGCGATGTTTTAGATCGACGCACGAGAAGCCTTATCAATATCGGCATGCTGACTGCGCTTAACCGTCCACACGAACTATCTGTTCACTTAAAGGGCGCATTGAATAATGGTTGCACGCGTGAAGAGATCGCTGAAGTTGCCTTACATACAGCGATTTATTGCGGCATCCCCGCAGCACTCGACACAATGCGTAACGTAAAGAAAGCCTTTGATGATGCGGATGCTGAGAGCTGATGCTCAAACTTTCTGTCCTTGATCAATCCATCGCTGCTGAAGGCGTTTCAGAGGCGCAATCCATTCGAGATACTATTGCGTTGGCGAAGCGTTGTGAGGATTTAGGGTACGCACGGTTCTGGGTATCAGAACATCATAACCATCCAACCATCGTAGGCACCGCGCCTGAGATTATGATGGCGGCTATCGGACAATCGACGTCCCGCATTCGAATTGGCAGTGCCGGTGTCATGCTACCACATTATGCGCCATTTAAAGTCGCAGAACAATTCCGTGTCCTGGACGCCATCGCGCCAGGTCGGATTGATCTGGGGCTTGGTCGCGCACCGGGGTCTGACCAGAAAACGGCTTATGCGATGAACCCGAATGCCGGTCAGGCTGCAGAGCATTTTCCAGAAAATGTGCGCGACTTGATGGCTTGGGTCACGGACGAGCCACTTATCGACAGACATCCTCATACTGGTCTCGTTGCTCACCCAAAAGGCGAGACATCACCAGACGTATGGATGTTGGGGACATCAGATTATGGCGCACAAGTTGCGGCATATTTTGGCCTACCCTATTGCTTTGCGCATTTTATTACTGATGGCCAAGGCGTTGAGAGAGCATTCTCTGTCTACCGTGAGAATTATAAACCAAGCCCTCGCTTCCCTGAGCCCATCGCCAATGTGTGCGTTTGGGCGTTAGCGGCTGAGACGCAAGAAGATGCTACACGTTTATTTTCACCGCGCGCACATTGGAAAGCGCGTCGAGATTATGGCGAGCTTCGGAATATTCAAAGTTCAGATGCCATTAAAGATTTTGATTACAGCCCACCAGAACAGCGGCGCATGGACAACCTATATGAAACTGCCATTTATGGCACAGCACCAGATGTCTATGCGCGACTTCAGTCTTTGGCGACAAAGTTAGATATCGATGAAGTTGTCATACTCACCTGGACCCACGCCCAGCAAGATCGCGAACGATCCTATGAATTGCTGGCTGCTGAGATGAATAAAGCTGACGCTTAAAACGACTCCGCAACCACCGCATCACGGCGTGCATTGGCGGCGGCGATTTCGCTTGTGACGAAACCAGATAAACGTTCAACGGCTTCATCCAACGTCACGGTGTCTTTCTCGTCCGTCAATCTGTTATAAATCTCAACTTTGCCGTCAGCGAGGTCGCGACCGAAGACAACACGAAGTGGGAAGCCTAGGATTTCTCCATCTTTGAGCTTTGAGCCCATGCTGCCTTTTCGATCATCAACGACACACTCGCAACCGCGTGCTTCAAGCTCGGCAGCCATTTTCTCAGCTGCGGCCATCATTTCAGGATTGTCTGCCTTCACAGGAACCAGATGCGCATGATATGGCGCAATGATGACAGGCCATTTAATGCCTGTATCCTGATCACAATTCTGGTCCACAAGCGTTTGTAAAATCCGCGTTGTACCAATGCCGTAACAGCCCATGTGGAAATTTTGAAACTTTTGATTGGAATCTGTCACACCAGCACTCAAGGCTTCGGAATATTTTGTGCCTAACTTGAACACATGCCCAATCTCGATACCTTTGCATTGTAGTAACGGCACACCATCCGGGCCAATCTCGCCCACACGCGCCATTCGCAAATCTACAGTTTCTGGCATATCGAAGTCACGGCCAGGCATTGTATGAACAGCGTGCTTACCAGCTTCGCAACATCCAGACACCAGACTTGTGACCCCCTCAAGTGACGTGTCCGCAATCATCTTCACACCAGGTTTAAGACCAATCGGCCCAACGTAGCCAGGCGCGCATCCTGTAACTTTGTGAACAGTATCTGCATCTGATGGCTGAGCCGCAATCGCACCAAAATGGTTGCTTAGCTTAACTGCGTTCACATCACAATCGCCACGGATCAGTACAATGATTGGCTCAGTCTTGTCTTGATAAACAAGATCAAACACCAAAGTCTTCAGCACAGCAGACGGTGCGACGCCGACAAAATCAGCAACTTTAACAATTGTTTCTGAATCCGGTGTCTCAATGATTTTCATCTCGCCGTCTTCAGCTTTTTCACCAGCAGGTGTTTGGCTTACGGCACGCTCAAGGTTTGCCGCGTAGTTTTCGCTATATAAAAGCGTATCTTCGCCAGCTTCGCTCGTTGCCATGAATTCTTCCGAGGCCGAGCCGCCGATAGCGCCCGAGTCGGCCTGAACGATCATGTAATCAAATGCCATTTTCTTATATACGGCATGATAGGCTTGGCGCATTTTCCGATAAGAAAGATCAAGCCCATCATTATCCAGATCAAAGCTATAAGCGTCCATCATGATGAATTCACGCGAGCGCAGTAATCCTGAACGAGGGCGGAGTTCATCTCGAAACTTCAGGTTCTGTTGGAACAAATTGAGGGGCATTTGCGCAGGGCTGCGAATCAAGTGCTTTGCGAAATCGCACACAACTTCTTCGGCGGTCGGGCTCATACCAAATATGCGGCCTTTACGATCTTCTGATTTAAACATCAGTTTCTCGTGCTCATAAACTGCCCAACGGCCAGATTGTTGCCAAATCTCAGCGCTTTGCAAAATTGGTAGACGAACCTGCATCCCGCCATTTCGGGTAATCTCTTCAGAAATAATTTTTGAGACTTTTTCCTCGACCCGGTACATTAAACCAGAGAAGCAAAATATGCCCGCCGCATGACGATGAATATACCCACCACGCAACAACCACGCTTGCGCTATGTCGTCTGCGTCCGAGGGCATTTCCCTCATCACCTGAATACCGATCTGCGAAGCTTTCATAACGATGCAACTGCCTTTTCTAGATGTCAGCTGGGAGGCGTTGCCACCGAAGCCAACAAAAACATGGATTTGGCAGGAACCTACTCCCTAGGCATAACTTTTTCCACCGTAATTCGCTAAAGCAGGTCTAGCGATAGATATACGTTGGGCTGGTCCACGCCAAAGTGCCGTCTTCCTGGGTCAAACGGATGAAGATCGGATTGTCACCACTGTCTTTGAGGTTGATTTTCCGCGTAAACGTTATCTTCTTATGGGAGTTTTCAGCCGGCAGACGGAACACTTTCAGATAACGTGGCAGAATATCGCTTTTATCAAAGATTTCGTCTTCAAAGCCGATGTCTTCAAGTGGCACACCACATTTCACCAGCGGCGTCTCAATTTTCAACGTTCCCGCATAGGCATCTTCAACCCACATATCGAAACCGCCGATATTGCCAGTCGTCAACGCACGCCACGCCAAAGATGTCTCACTGGTCTGATCCAACGTCTTATCTTTGTTGAAGAAATTAAACGCTTTGGCATCAATGATCTTATTGTCAGAAATATGTGCTTCGCCGTCCCAAATGACCTGGCGGAAACGGCCGCGGTATTCAGCACCTTCCCACATGACCCGGATACGATTGCCAAGATCATCGTTTGTGTAAGGTCGTACAGTCTCGACATGTTCAAGACCATTAAAGATATCAACACGTTCAATCGGAGACGCCGTTTGAATATCGACGTGGAGCTCAGCTTCACCTGACGGTAAATGCACAATATCGCCCATGATCGCTTCGGAAGCGCTCGTTCCTTCAACGTCACCATAACGAGGATCATCATGATAAAGCGTCGCAGGTTCTGAGAAGGACGTTTTTATATCGATGAACATACGGCTGTCATGGCCGCCGGTCGTGCCGTAATGATGACGCTTTCGCATCGAATCCAATATCGCATCACGAGATAATTCGTTGGTAATAAAACACGTTAAACCACCAACGGCGCCAAACAGAGACGCGCCTGGATAACTAGCACCCGGTCGACCCTTGTGACCATCAGAGTTCGAGACGATGCCGACCCGGTAACCCATCTCAAATGCGTCCTGTACGAGCCATTCGAAGCTGCCCCACGAGCTGTGGACTTCCATAGACTTCTCAAAGCGGCCATCATGCGCAAGCTTCACGTCGGCATAGCGTCCACCGCAGTGGGCATATCCAACCACATCCCATTCTTTGTTTTCAGCAAGGGCCTCGAATAACTCTGCGGCGCTATTCGCATCTGTATCGATGTCTGTGTGGTCTTGGACAAGTGCATGCGATGAACGACGCAACGTCCGTCCCTCATCTGGGAAATAGATATTCCGGTCACCGCCAAGGCCTGTATTACCAGACCATTCGTAACCTGGAATAGCGACAAAGCTGCCAGGCTTATCAAACTCTTTGCATAGCTCATCCAGCTGAAGCCAGAATGGTGACGTGATCTGAAAATCGTTGCCCTGATGACCCGTTGCATCAACGAATGCACGGTCGCGTGCATACTCAAAGTACTGCCGAGCACTGCCAGTACCAATAGTTTCTTCAGATTGACCATGCAAGTCACCCCAATAATGTTTCAGCGGGCCTGCTGCCTGAGCGCGAATCGGGTTCGACGTCGACGCAACATTGCCGTCGTCGTCCAACAACTCGATTGCAACTTCACCCGGACCAGCAACGCTTAGACCTTCAATGATTATCGCGAATGTACCCGGCTTGAATGTGACTTGATCTGGCAAACCTTTAACCTCAACGTTGCCAACGGCACGGAGTTTAAATGTCGCATCGCATTGATCCGTCGGATTTCCCCAACGATCTTCGCCCTTCATTTTGAGGTCAAATTTCTCACTTTCATCCAACAGCGTTGGCGCGACAGCCAAGTAGAATTCTGGCTTACCTGCAACAATTTGAATGGTTGGTTGGACCGGGACCGGCTGGTAGCAATAGGTCGCAATCGGATCAATCAGTGTATGAAATTCGAATGTATCTTCATTGAAAGTCTGCAGTCGCATTCCAGGCGACCCTTCGGATGTCTCGCCAAATTTAACTGTGATCGTATCGCCTTCGCGCAAGAAGCCTTTAACAACCTTGATATATAACGCCCGGTCCCAAGGACGAACATTCCCTTTTGGGTCATAGTGGTACTGAAGAACCGCATTATTAGACGCAACAATTGTTGTGTAGTTTGCACGTTTTGGATCATCGAATTGAGGCCGGGTTTGATCACTCGCAAACCGGAAGCAAATCCGCATTGAACCTGAGTCATCAATGCCGAATTTACCAGCGGTATAGACAAGCGTGAAGGTCTGATAACTTCCAGCTTCGAACTTCCCTGTTGGCGAAAGTGAAACTGAACCAATCTCATGAGGAGGAATCGTCGCGCGGACCGGTGTACTTTCTACGCCGCCTGCAGGTGCACCAGATGCATCGTCAGGACTACCCATGGGTTGCTCAGTCATAATCTTAGGCCTTCATGTAATTTGATCATACGTCAGAATAAACGTGGCGTAAAATTTGTCGAGATACACACAACAGTTTTTGTCTCATTTACTGCGTTCTAGCACCGATATAGTCCGCTGAACTAAAGCATCTCGTTGAAACTCAATCCATGATCTCGCTAAGCGCCAATCGCACGTCACTCGCCATGTCTTCACGTTCAAGGGCATAAGCGACATTCGCTGCGATAAATCCAGACTTCGATCCACAATCAAAACGCCGCCCCTCGTAACGGAGGCCATGAAACGGTGTGCTGTCTAAGGTCTCAGCGATGGCGTCCGTCAGTTGGATCTCACCACCAGCGCCAGCTTGTTTTTTATCAAGATGTGCAAATACGCCTGGCTGCAGGATGTAACGCCCAATAATTGATAACGTTGACGGGGCGTCAGCTGGATCTGGTTTTTCAACCAAGCCACGCGCTTTTGCCAATCGGCCATCATCACTCTCAACATCAAGAATACCATAGCGATTCGTATGTTCGCGCGGCACTTCAGTGACAGCGACAATATTACCGCCAACATCATTGTAAGCATCCATCATCTGACTGAGACAGCCACGTTCTGCCAACACCATGTCGTCAGGCAAGATAACGGCGAACGGATCGTCATTTACAAAATCACGTGCACACCAAATCGCATGACCAAGCCCAAGTGCCTGTTGTTGTCGGGTATATTTGATTGTACTGGGCTCTGGAAATTGGCGAACGATCTCCAATTCCTTAAGGCGACCGCGGAGTTCCAGCGTTCTCTCCAGCTCAAAGGCATGATCGAAATGATCTTCCATCAAATTTTTACCGCGCCCGGTAATCAGCATAATGGATGCGATACCAGCGGCTTGCGCTTCCTCGATTGCATACTGAATAAGAGGTTTATCAACGATCGGCAGCATCTCTTTGGGCATACATTTCGTTGCCGGTAAAAATCGTGTCCCGAGACCCGCAACCGGTAAAACGGCTTTGCGCACAGCCTTCATTGATAGATTCCCCTTATACATCAGGTGCTTGAGTAATTTAGTTCTGCCATGGCCTGTCCGATCCGGCAAGGTAGGGAAATTCGCCGCCATCGCTGCCAATTTTCATGGTGGTGCGATGGTAAGAAAGATGTGCCTAAAGATGCAGAATCCTGGCGCCGGGCGAATACGCTGGCCAGACTGTCTACAGCTGGCATCGTAGAGGATCCAACCCTAGGTGCGCTTTGGTATCATGCAGATTATGTAAACCCGTATTAGGCTAAGAAGAAAGAGCGTGTCACGCAAATTGGGCGTCATATCTTTTATGTTTTACCGACGGCGAGAAACGTACAAGTGAGCGAGAATACCAACTCAAATGTTGTGACGCATTAAGCGTTATCTATCTCTTCGCGGAGCATCTCTAGTCGTAACCATTCTTCTTCGGCAGCGGCCATTTCATCTGTTGCGGCACCATGCTCGGCTGTTGCTTTTTCGAACCCGTCTGGATCGCGCGTATACAATGTCGCATCAGCCAAAACTTGTCCCAACCGTGCGATCTCTTTTTCCAGATCTTTGATTTTTCCAGGCAACGTTTCCAACGCGTATTTATCTTTGAACGTCATCTTAGCTTTTGATGCTGCACGCGATTTTCCCGATTTAGACGGCTTGTTAGTTTCCTGAGTTTCTTCTGCCTTCGAGCGAGCTTCCATGTCGCGGCCACGTTGCGACACCATGTCTGCATAACCGCCGGCATATTCGAGCCATCGTCCTTCGCCTTCATAATTAACCGTCGACGTTACCACACGATCTAGAAAATCTCGATCGTGGCTCACAACAATGACAGTCCCAACATATTCCGCGATCATTTCCTGCAACAAGTCCAAGGTCTCAAGATCAAGATCATTGGTCGGTTCGTCCAGGACCAGCATATTGGAAGGTCGTGTCATCGCACGTGCCAGCATAAGCCTGCCACGTTCACCTCCCGAAAGTGCTGAAACCGCTGTTCGTGCCTGCGATGGATCAAACAAGAAGTCTTTCATGTACCCGATCACATGGCGCTGTTGACCACCAACCGTCACACTGTCACCACTACCGTTTGTAAGCGCCTCTTGAAGCGAAACGCCAGGGGACAAAGATTCACGGCTTTGATCCAATGTCGCAATCTCTAGCGTTGTTCCAAGCTTAACCATGCCCACATCAGGCGCGAGACCACTGGTGAGCATATTCAAGAGCGTCGTTTTACCAGCACCGTTCGGCCCAATGATCCCAACGCGATCACCACGTAGAATTCGGATTGAAAAATCATCAACAATCTTACGATCATCGTAACTCTTTGAGATTCCTCGAGCCTCGATCACCCGCTTGCCAGATGCCCCAGCCTCAGTCGTTGTAATTTTAACCGAGCCTGCAACATTCCGTTGCTCGCGACGCATTTGACGCAAATCACCCAAGGCGCGCAGGCGTCCCATATTTCGTTTGCGACGCGCCGTGACCCCTTTGTTCATCCAAGACATTTCTCGGACAATCTTGCGATCAAGTTTGTGGCGTTCTGTTGTTTCTTGTTCAAGAATCTCATCACGCCATGTATCATAAGCGCTAAAGCCCTTGTCCAAGCGGATTGTTCGACCACGGTCTAGCCAGACCACAACATCAGAGAGATTCTCTAGGAACCTACGGTCGTGAGAAATCAGCACCATGGCTGCGCGGCGACGGCGTAGTTCACGCTCTAGCCATTCGATTACAGGTAAGTCCAGATGGTTGGTTGGCTCATCTAAAAGCAAAATGTCTGGTTCAGGTGCTAAGGTCCGTGCCAAGGCGGCCCGCCTCCGTTCACCGCCCGACATCGTGGCCGGGTTCTCGTACCCATTGAGACCTAGCTCAGATATCAAAAGCTGCGCACGATAAGGCTCATCACCCGGCGCCAAGCCCGCTTCAACATATGCATTCACATCGGCAAAACCCGAGAAATCAGGCTCTTGCGGTAAGTATCTGACCGTTGTATCTGGTTGCTGAAAAACTTCGCCCTGATCGGCCTCGACAAGTCCGGCAGCAATTTTTAAAAACGTCGATTTTCCGGAACCATTACGTCCAACAAGGCAAATTCGTGCCCCTGGAAACACAGACATTTCAGCACCCTCAAGCAACGGGGTGCCGCCAAACGTTAAGCCGATATTTGTAAGTGTCAGAAGTGGTGGAGCCATGGCCCGGGTTTTACGTGCCCGTCCCGGCTTTCGCAAGGATCACCTGAGATTAGATTTTATGACGCGCGCCCGGAAATTGTCATTTCCCGGTACCATACGTATATACCACTGCCCATAATCATCGATGTGCCAAGGAACGTCCAAGGACTGGGCACATCACCAAAGACAATATATCCCCAAATAATAGCACCCACGACCTGGCTATAAGTAAACGGGGCCAAGACAGATGCCTCGGCTTCATGGAATGCTCTAACTAAAAGGAAATGCCCAAGAGCACCCGCACTTCCCATCAGAAGCATTAAACCCCACTGAAAATCATTCAACGCTTGCCAGTCGCTCATCACGGCAGTGCTCAAGACAACTGCGCCGACTGCCGTTGTATAAAAGATCGTCGCATCCGGGTTTTCACCAATCCGGACCATCCGTGTCAAAATCAAATAAATTGCAAGCAGCATAGCTGTAACCAACGGCAATAGCCCCCATACACCTATTGCACCAGATCCCGGTTGCGCCACCACGATGACGCCGGCAAAAGCAACGGCAACTGCCGACCAACGCCTGAAGCCCACCCGTTCTCCTAAGAATAAGCCAGAAAATGCCGTCACAAGTACGGGTGCCAAAAATTGAATGGCTGCCGCATCAGCCAATTGCATCTTGGTGATCGCAACGTAAAAACAGCTTGTCGCAATAAACAAAGCGCCAGCGCGGATAAGTTGTAGCTTTGGGCGGCGTGAGTGCAAGAAACTCAAGGAACGTTTCGCCGCGACATAGACGATGAACGTCACCACCGTATGAAAAAAGTATCGTCCCCAAACAACCATCAGAACAGGTACGCCTAGCGCCGCGAGATATTTCGCCGTGACGTCCATGCCAGCCAATATAATACATGCACCAATTACCAGTAATGCTGGTAAAGCCGACGGAGCGGGTTTTGATATTGGCGTGCCTTTATTTAACATGGATATTCCGGAGCAATGAGTATCGAAGGCGCAGAGTATGCCGAACGTACTGTTGGTGAAACGATAAAACTCGGTTTCATCCAATGCGCACATCAACGATGATGTCGATATATTTTTGATGCCAAGGCTTGTTGTCTGAAACTCGTTTCATGCAATAATAAAGGAACGATCATTTCTGGAGGCCAACATGCGTCCCTTACCCTACCGTGTTGAAACTGCAACCGGCGACACACTCAATATCACCTTTCCACTGCACAGCGGTACCGCTTCACCCGTACGTGTGAACCAGCTTTTAACGGCGATCTTGGATGCTATTGATCAAGATATAAAAGTTTGCGGCGAAACCGGGAATGGCGACGTCTTGCAGGCCGCTGCGATGGCACTCGCAGTCCGTGCACGTATGATACATGCCCCAACAAATGTGACTGCTGAACTATCATCTCAGTTGCTTGAAGAAGCCCTCAACGCAGCAGGCACGGCGGAACGTGTGGAACCAGAAAGCGGGAATGCTTAAATCAGACCCCCACACTAGCCAACTTTAATCAGCAAGCCACCATCAACGGGCAACATGACCCCGGTGATATAGCGCGCTTCGTCCGAAGCTAAGAATAACGCTGCATTCGCCACGTCCCATGCTGTCCCCATTTGATTTTGCAGCGGCACCAACTTGTTCCGGCTGTCACGAACAACATTGCGATCAACATCTTGCTCACGCGCACGGCGTTCGATCGCCATAGGTGTGTCCATAAGGCCCGGCAAGATCACGTTTGCACGAACCCCGAACCGGGCATTCTCAAATGCCAAATGCTGCGTGAATGTATTTACCGCACCCTTCGAAGTTTTATAGGTCACCGTTTGGCGTGCTGCCATCGACGACGTCGACGACACGTTGATAATAGCACCTGATTTTTGTGCCTGCATCACAGGAAGCACATGCTTACACATCAAAAACATGGATTTGATGTTGAGTGCCATCAAAGTATCCCACATATCAGCGTCCATTTCAGTGGTCTTACGATCACCTTCAGAACGGCCAACGTTGTTGTGGAGTATATCTATGCGGCCAAATTTGTTGCGCGCGACCTCTACTGCATTCTGGCACGCTTCTTCATCCGTCACATCGACGCCCAGAGCCTCGGCATCACCACCTTCATTCTTAATCTGCTGAACTGTATCTTGAGCACGCTCTTCATCAATATCAATGCAAAGAACACGCGCGCCTTCTTGAGCAAATCGAAGTGCTGTAGCACGGCCATTGCCAAGCGTTTGCCCTGGCGTCTGACCAGCACCAACAACGATGGCTGTTTTATTTTGAAGTCGCATACTGATTATCCTTTCATCGCCATTTCAACGTAAAGCTTACGCATTTTTTCCGAGACAGGGCCGGGTACGCCATTCCCCAATACGTGGCCATCAATTTTGACCACAGGCATTACGAATGCCGAGGCACTCGTTGAGAACGCTTCACGGGCTTCCGCCGCTTCTTCCGGTGTGAAGGGGCGTTCTTCGATTTCCAGGTTTTCGCGCTTGGCGAGCTCCATCACGCTTTTGCGTGTGATGCCATGCAAGATTTCAGTGCCCAGGTGACGCGTCACTATCTTTCCATCATGGGTCACGATGAAAGCGTTGTTCGAGCTCCCTTCATTTACGAAGCCGTCTTCAACGAACCAGGCATCATTCGCGCCCGCATCAAGAGCCGCTTGTTTCGCCATTGATGCTGGCAACAGGCCAACGGTCTTAATATCACGGCGCTTCCAGCGGATATCCGGAACCGTAATAACCGTAATCCCAACATCGGCTGCCGGATTTTGGCTCAGTGATTTCTTTTGTGTAAACATCACCAGTGATGGTATCGAATTTTTTGGAAAAGCAAAGTCACGATCAGCAGCGCCACGCGTTGCCTGAAGATAAATAACACCCTCATCGATACTATTGTGGCGAATAAGTTCCATTTGAATGGCTTCAATTTCTTCGCCCGTCGCAGGTGGCGTCATCTTCAATTCACCCAATGAGCGCGCAAGCCGCTTTAAGTGAGCATCATTATCAACAAGTTTGCCCTTTAAAACTGCAGACACTTCATAGACGGCGTCCGCAAAAAGAAACCCGCGATCAAATACTGAAATCTTCGCGTCTTCTTCTGCGAGGTACTCTCCGTTGACGTAGACAATGCGGCTCATCGTGTTCTCTCCCTAAAAATTTCCAATAGTATAAAAGGCGACCGATGCGGCGGGATCAATCGGTTTATTGTGAAACGTACAAGTTTTCCTATTTTTGCTTAGAATACACCAGATTCGATGCCAACAGACATCAGCATCCCTAATTCGTGGGCTTCGTCGACAAAGCTGTCCTGCCAATCGCCCTTACACCAAAGAGGTTCCGCCACAGCCTTCCACTTCAAACCTGTCGCAATCGACGTCACGCCACGAATTGTTCCGGTCCCGTCTAGACCTGCCCGAACATAAAGGGCATAAGGCATTCCCCGTTTTTTCTCTAAAACATCATAGTAAGTTCGATCAAAGAAATCTTTCAGCGCACCTGACATGTAACCAAGGTTTTCTGTCGTCCCTAAGATAACGCCATCTGCGTGAATGATATCTTCAGGTCCAGCATCGAAGGGACTAAGCGCCCGCACTCTAACACCCGTAATATCTGAGGAACTTGCACCTTCTTCGACAGCATCACGTAATCTTTGCGTATTTACCGAAGGTACGTGGCCTACAATGAGCAGCTGCTTCTCTGCCATACGCTAACGCAATATCGTCAAAGCAAATGCACCTACAACAAAAACAATACCCAGCATGATCCAGATTTTATTTGAGGACCCTTTTTCTTCAATCGGGAGCGATCTTGATCCATTATCTGCATTTGTTTGATTTACAGGCGTTTCCTCAGCAATTGCGCTATCCGCAACTTCCTCTAAGTTTCCAAGTTTAAGGGCCGCTTCAAAATTATCAAAAAATTCACCTGCTAGTTTCTTCGATGTGCCTTCAAGAAGTCGACCGCCGATTTGCGCCAACTTTCCGCCAACATCAGCATCAACATCGTATTTGAGTATCGTGGCAGCACCATCTTCCACCAAAGTGACCGTTGCACCACCTTTGGCAAACCCTGCTGCCCCACCTTTGCCTTCACCAGAAATTCGATAACTCTCAGGCGGGTTAAGGTCGCTAAGGGTCACATTGCCTTTAAATTTTGCTTTAACAGGGCCAACCTTGGCACGCACTTCTGCCTCAAATTGATTATCTCCGACGCGCTCCAGGCTTTCACAACCCGGAATTGACTGCTTAAGAACATCCACATCGTTAAGCCCATCCCAAACATCTTCCCTGGAAGCTTCGATACGCTTCTCGTCGGATAACTTCATTTCTATCTCTCCATTTTTACCGTAATGAACGCCGGTTAGCCGTATATATTACTATTTATTGTATTAAAGACTTGCAACACCCTGCGTCATCACCAATTTTTAAATAGTAATTTCAATGCAGGTTTGCCACGCAAAACTCATTTGGGTGTACAGGCTTGAGTATAAGATTGTTTATTTGAATCGTTATAGCCCATCCAATGGTCTTTTGGCGATATGCAAGGGAGATAAGAATGCCTTTAATAACAGTTCACGTAAACGGTGTTGAGACGACCAAAGAGGTCGAGCCACGCACGCTTTTGAGTACGTTCATTCGTGAAGAGCTGAAATTAACCGGCACACACGTCGGCTGTGACACAAGCCAATGCGGCGCATGCGTCGTCTCTATCGATGGAAAAACTATCAAAAGCTGTGCAAGTTTCGCCTGGCAGTTTGATGGCGCTAAGATCCAGACGATTGAAGGTCTGGCTAACGGTACCGAACTACACCCTATGCAAGAGGCATTTCGCACCCACCATGGACTCCAATGTGGGTTCTGCACACCCGGCATGGTGATGACAGCCGTTGCACTTGTTGAAAACAACCCAGATATTTCTGAAAACGGTATCCGTGAAGGGCTAGAGGGCAACATCTGCCGCTGTACTGGATACCAGAATATCATTGATGCGGTGAAAACCGGCGCAAAAGCGATGCGAGGCTAAGAACATGTATGAATTTGACATCATAACACCTAATTCTATTGATGCCGCCAAAAGCGAATTTGACGCTGCCGAAGATGGGCAGTTTCTCGCTGGTGGCCAAACCTTGATCCCAGTCCTTAAGCAACGTCTTGCGATGCCATCAGACTTGATTGACCTTGAGCATGTTCACGGGCTTTCCGGTATTTCGGCCTCAGGAGATACAATTTCGATCAAAGCCATGACCCGGCACACTGAAGTCGCTGCAGATCACGAAGTCCAGGCTGCAATCCCAGCTCTCGCAAAACTCGCGAATGGCATTGGGGATATGCATGTGCGCAACCGGGGCACGATCGGTGGCTCAATCGCCAACAATGACCCGGCCGCCGATTACCCAGCAGCTGTGTTGGCACTACATGCGACCATAGTCACAGATCGTCGCGAAATTCTCGCTGATCATTTTTTTACGGGTATGTTTGAGACGGCACTTGAAGAAGGTGAGCTTATCACTGAAATCCACTTCCCTATTCCCGAGGCGGCTTCTTATATGAAGTTTGCAAACCCAGCGACGCGCTATGCGCTTGT
The DNA here is from genome assembly GCA_002389385.1 of Rhodospirillaceae bacterium UBA4468. Taxonomy (GTDB): domain Bacteria; phylum Pseudomonadota; class Alphaproteobacteria; order Rhodospirillales; family Casp-alpha2; genus UBA4479. The sequence continues at coordinate 27,552 of DGOK01000119.1, forward strand.
CGGTGTCATGGTCGCGAAATCACACAACAATGTTCGTGTCGCGATCACCGGTGCCGGACCTTGTGTCTTCCGAGATGCAGAAATGGAACAAGCACTTATGGGTAACTTTTCACCAGAGAGCATCAAAGACGGCATGATCCCCGCCGATGACTTAAACACCGATATTCACGCGAGCCGCGAATACCGTGCGCATTTAATTAGCGTCATGGTCCGCCGTGCCGTCGCCGAAGCAGTTGGTTGAGCGGAGAAGAAAAATGGATACAACAAACATCACAAACGGCATTGGTAAAAGCCAAGAGCGCCGCGAAGACTTCCGCTTCTTAACGGGTGCCGGAAGTTATATTGACGATATGAACCTGGATGGTCAGGCCTATGCCACCGTCTTGCGGTCCCCCGAAGCACATGCAGATGTTTCATCTATCGATATCACCGAAGCATTGGCCTTGGACGGCGTTCTCGCCATCATTACCGGTGAAGACTGGAAAGTAGCTGGCTATAATCCGATTCCAACAAAATCTGCAGTCCGAAAAGCAATTGATGGATCTGACCTAAAGGAGCCACCGCATCATCCTTTGGCGATTGATCGTGTGCGCTATGTAGGCCAGCCTGTGGCACTCGTCGTCGCTGAATCTATAGACGTTTGCAAGGACGCTATGGAATTAATTGATGTTGATTACGATAGCCTTCCATCTGTTTCGCATCAGTCTGAGGCGATTAAAGATGGTGCGCCGCAAATCTGGGATATTGCTCCAAATAACATCTGCCTAGATTTTGAGTTGGGCGATCAGAAAGCACAGAAAAAAGCATTTAGCGAAGCTGACCACATCGTCACACTGAACCTGGTCAACAACCGGGTCACTGCTGTCCCAATAGAGCCCCGTGGCGCGCTCGCGAGCTATGACGCAGGCACGGGTAAATACACACTTTGGAATGCATCTCAGAATATCCATGCAGGTCGCGATACCATTGCCGATGCTGTTTTAGGGATAGGAAAAGAAAACCTGCATCATATCGCACCCGATGTTGGCGGGGGATTTGGTGTTAAAAATGGCGTTTACCCTGAGCCTATTTTGATTTTGCACGCAACCAAGTTACTCGAGCGTCCGGTTAAATGGTTCAATGACCGGTCTGAGAGTTTTCTCTCCGACACACATGGTCGTGATCAAGTTTCTACCGTGCAACTCGCCCTTGATAAAGACGGTACATTCCGAGGCCTTCGTACAGAGACTGTTGGTAACCTAGGCGCTTTTTGTGCCACCGTTGGACCCTTCACGCCAACGGGTGGGTCGAGCAGAACCCAAGGCGGGCCTTACCGCTTTGATGCAATTTATTACACGGCGATTGCACCATTTACGAACACCTGCCCACTTGATCCTTACCGTGGTGCAGGTCGTCCTGAGGGCTCGTACCAAATGGACCGAATTATTGATTATGCGGCAGCACAACTCGGCATGGATCCGATCGAGCTTCGGCGTAAGAACCTAATCCCGACAGAAGATCTGCCGATGAAATCCCCGATGGGACTGGATATCGATTGCGGTAACTTCCCTGAAGTCTTTGAGCAGACCATCGCTATGTCTGACCGGGATGGTTATGACGCGCGCGTTCAGAAAAGTGCCGCCGCAGGTAAGAAACGTGGATTTGGCATTTCAATGTATCTGGAATGCACAGGGGGCGGCCCAAAGGAAGAAGCCAAAGTCAGTTTTCGTGAAGACGGCAAGATTGATCTTTCTGTTGGTAGTTCTTCGACGGGCATGGGCCACGAGACTGCATTTGCACAAATTCTTGCAGGCCATCTTGGTTTGGAAATCGATGATGTTGTATTCCGTCAGGCCGATACTGAAGCCACAGCAATCGGTGGCGGTCACGGTGGATCACGCGGCCTCGAAGTTGGCGGCAGTGCTGTTTTACAAACATCACGAGAGATCGTTGAAGCCGGTAAAAAGATCGCTGCTCACAAGTTCGATGTTGATGCTGATAAAGTTGAATTTTCTGAAGGTCATTTTCACGTGCCAGGGTCAAACCACACAATGACCATGCGCGAAGCGATTGATGCTCAAAATGATCCCGACATGCTTCCAGATGATATGGAGCCCGGCGCATTAAACATATCCAGTGTGTTCGAGCGGGGCATTATCTCAATCCCCAATGGTGGTCACGCTGTAGAGGTCGAGGTTGATCCTGAAACCGGGACCATCAAAGTTGATGGCTATTGGGTCATGGATGATTTCGGTACCATCATCAATCCGATGTTAGCTGACGGTCAGGTCATGGGTGGTGTTGCGCAAGGCCTTGGCCAGGCACTCATGGAAAACATTGTCTATGACGACGGTGGACAATTGGTCACCGGCTCACTCATGGACTATGCCATGCCACGTGCTGATGACATGCCACGAATGGTAATCGGATATTACGAAGATGCGCCGACGGCAAAGAACCTGTTGGGCGTCAAAGGTGCGGGCGAAGCCGGATGTGTTGGTGCGCCACCTGCAATCGTCAATGCCGTTTGCGATGCGCTAAAAGACTTTGGCGTGCATCATATTGATATGCCATTGACACCCGAGCGTGTTTGGCGTGCCATTGAGGATGCAAAGGCTTCGTAGAATAGCGCTTCGGATATCATAATGAACGGTCGTTTTTCCGAATACGTCCTGGGTGACCTCAAGGCTTGGCGTCAGCAAGGCAAACGTGCTGCGCTCCTCACGCTCTATAACACAGAGCCAACAGGGCCGCGTCCGACAGGTAGCCAGATGGCGATCTCTGATGCAGGCGACTTCACTGGCTTCCTAAGCGGCGGATGCGTCGAAGGTGCATTGGTTGAGGAAACCAAAGCGGCCATCGCGGAGGGAGTAAACCGCTCGATCCGTTATGGTGTGAATTCTCCATACTTTGATATCGCTCTACCGTGCGGCAGTGCCATCGACGTTTTCATTGATGTTGGATTTTCTGACGATCACCTTGATACGATTTTAGCCGCAACATCTACGCGCCAACCGATGCAACTCATCATAAACATGGAGAACGGCACAAGTAACGTTACGCCTCTTGATGGCAATGATGGTCGTCCACAACTGGTTTTGGACGGGGGTCAGTTTAATCGCCTTTATCGCCCACCTATTCGATTGGTTATTGCAGGGAAAGGCCCCGTCATTGTGTCTTCCACCGAGATTGCGCGTGCATCCGATATAGAAGTAACCGTCATCACCAGCGAAGATGACACCGCTGCGCAATGTGAAAGCTTGGGCGCTACTGTCGCTAAATCTTTTAAGCCAGATAGCATTGATGAATGGACTGCTGTCGCGACATTATTCCACGAGCATGAACTCGAGGGTCCCGTCCTGTCCGCAGCATTGGATTCTGATGCCTTTTATATTGGCGCACTTGGTAGCCGCGTCACCCATGCAGAGCGTGTTGAGCGGTTTCTTCAGGCAAGCTATGCCGACACGAATATCGCACGCATAAAAGGACCACTTGGCATTTCTATCGGTTCCCGAAATCCCCCAGAAATTGCGATCTCTATGGTTGCTGAAGTCCTTCAAGTCTATCGTCAAAAGTTCCCCGTATGACCGCAACGAAGAACATTGCTGCCATCATTTTAGCTGCAGGCCAATCCAAGCGGTTTGGTGATCAGAATAAAATGCTCTTTAATATTGATGGCACAGCCATTATCCGACGTACAGTTGATACGGTCGTTAGCGCTGGGCTCGGTGATGTTGTCCTTGTCTTGGGCAATGACACTGCAGGTGTTCTGAGCGCCTGCGAGGGCACTGGCATTCAAGATATTGAGAACCAAACCCCTTGGGCTGGGATGGGGACGTCCCTGGCGACGGGGGCAAACGCTATCAGTGAAGACATCGAAGCATTCTTTGTTATTCTTGGCGACATGCCTTTTCTAAAATCAGAAACGATTACCCAAATGGCCGCTGCATTCGATCCACAAAGTGGAAACGACATTGCTGTCCCAATTCACAATGGGCGGCGTGGACACCCTGTCTTGTTTGCAAAAAAATATCTGACACAGCTTCGGGCGCTAACTGGAGATCACGGTGCCAGATCAATACTGACCAAGCACCCAGAATGCATTCAAGCCATCCTCGTCGATGATGCAGGAACTTTAATGGATATCGACAAACCCGAAGACGTCTCGGCTAGAGATCAATAACCAGTCGCGATCCTTTTGCACGAGATACGCAGATGCACATCGTCCCGCCCATGTCATGTTCTTCAGGTGTCAGTGTTGAATCTCGGTGATCAACTTCACCTTCGATCACGCTTAACGTACAACTTCCGCAGACACCGTCCATGCAACCAAAATCCGGATTATGACCATTCTCCATCAACACATCGAGAATCGTCTCGTTCTCTGGAATATGTAATGTTTCCCCGCTTTGATGAAGCACCAACTCGAACCCATCCGTCGGCGCGTCTAGCTTTGTCGGATCGCCGCTAAAGCGCTCAAAGTGAACACGATCTGAAGCCCATGATTCGGTATGTGATAGCACCGCATTCAACAAACCTCTGGGTCCACAGAAATACACCTGCGTTCCCGCATCCAATCCATCAAGATGCCCCTTAAGATCAAGCAGCCCGTCTCGATCGTCGAAGTGTTGAAGCAACGAAGACCCAAGCGAGAGGTTATCAAGTATTGGTGTAAAGCCTGCTGCGGCTTCATTGCGGGCCAGATAGAAAAATTGCATTGGCTTGCCGAGTTCTTTGAGACGGCGTGCCATCGCAACCATTGGCGTAACACCAATGCCACCAGCAAAAAGTGCATAACCAGAAGCACTTTCATCCAAGGCGAAATTATTACAAATTTCACCAACTTCAATCTGGTCACCCGGCTTTAAATTATCGTGGAGCCAGGAGGAACCACCGCGACCCTTTTCCTCGCCTTTGACACCAATCGCGCACCAACTGCCATCTTCAGCCCAGTCCCATAGGGAGTACTGGCGAATCATGCCGTTCGGTAGAAACACATCAATATGAGCGCCAGGTGCAGCAGCTTTGAAAACTGCATCATTTGCTGAAAGTTTAAAACTTTTTATCTCTGGCCCAAGTGCTGTGACCTCGGCAACGGTTGCTTGAATACGCGACATGAACATCCTCTCATCATTGAAGCGCTGCATCGTGCCGTATGCTACCGCTCTGGGCAAAGAAAAATGTCGCCGGGCGACAATACGATGTCCGAAATCGAGGCCAAAGCTTCACTTTTTTAGGTGTACCGTCATAAATGCGCACGGCTAACAGCTAGCAAGGCGGTTCTCATTTTGGAGACTATGAGCATGGCGGAAGCAGATGACAACCAATCTCATCCATCCACTTTAGCGCATGGCCTTAGCAATGCGCATTATATTGACCCTGACGTCCACGCGAGAGAGAACGAAGCCGTTTTATTCACAAGCTGGTCATCAATTAGATTCGCTAAGGATATTCCTAATCCAGGCGACGCTTCGCCAGTTGAATTCCTTGGTCGCCCTCTCTTGCTTGTGCGGGGCAAAGACGATGACCTGCATGTTTTTGAAAATGTCTGTCGCCACCGCGGTATGGTTTTGGTCGACAAACCAACAACTTTCAAAGGGGTGATCCGATGCCCATACCATTCATGGTGCTATGGTTTTAACGCAGCCCTGAAAACGACCCCACATGTCGGCGGCCCGGGCATTCACGACCACCCTGACATGGACAAAGAAAACTTAGGTCTCGTACCTGTACGAAGCCAGGTATGGATGGGTATTATTTTCGTCAACATCTCTGGCGATGGCCAAGCATTCTCAGATTACATCGCCCCCGTTGAAGCCCGTTGGTCCGATTTTATGGGTAAACCAATCTTCCATGCTGGCGAAGACTCATCCTTTCATCTGGAAGTGAACTGCAATTGGAAACTTGCTATTGAGAATTATTGCGAGAGCTATCACCTGCCGTGGGTGCATCCAGCTTTAAACCAATATTCTAAACTAGAAGATCACTATAAGATCATCGAGGAAGCCGGGCAGTTTTCTGGGCAAGGCACACGTGTTTATGCACCAAGCTTGGATGAAACCGGACACCGATTTATTAAATTTGAAGGTTTGCCTGACAAGTGGGATACCGCCGGAGAATACATCTAGCTTTTCCCAAATACATTACTTGGTATCCACAAAGATCATTATTACGCGATCAGCATAGAGCCTTTGAGTAATGCGCGAACCCGCGAGCACGTCGAAATTTATTATGCCGATGAGGATATGAAATCGGGTGAATGGTCTCGTATGCGCACATCCAATGCGACCATGTGGAAAACAGTCTTTCAAGAAGATGTCTTTGCCGTTGAAGGAATGCAGAAAGGGCGGTCAGCGCCAGGCTTTGACGGCGGCACCCTTTCACCGGTTATGGATCGGCCAACACGCGTATTTCATGAATGGGTTGCCCAAAAATTCACAGCAGCATCGAAAATCTAGAATTTGCGTCTAGCGCGCGTCGGCGATTATCATATCTGAGGCTTTTTCTGCGATCATTATTGTCGGCGCGTTTGTGTTCCCGCTAATCAACCGTGGCATAATCGACGCATCGGCTACACGAAGCCCATCGATACCAATGACCTTTAGCGTGGGATCAACGACGGCATTTTCATCCGTACCCATCTTACACGTGCTCACCGGGTGATAGAGCGTGGCACCGGTTTTGCGCGCATGATCCAGTAATGCCTCGTCGTCACGGACATCAATCCCAGGAGTGAGTTCCTCAACCACGTGCGGCGCCATGACACCCGTTTCCATTAAGGCGCGACCAATACGCAAGCCCGCGACATGGGCCTGACAATCTTCAGGCGCGGTCAGAAAATTCGGCACAATCTCAGGTGCATCATTCACATTGGGGCTTGTTGCATGAATACTGCCTCGGCTTTCAGGACGAAGCTGGCATGGGCCGATTGTGATACCTGGAAATTTATCAAAGACCCGTTTGTGAGGATTGGCAAACGTTGCATGTGCGATGTGAAATTGAATATCTGGATTTTCAAGGTCCGGCTGACTTTTAACGAAGCCCGCGATAATACCCGCCGGCATTGTCAGAGCGCCTTTTCGGAACAAAAGGAATTTTAAGGCTTCGCGAACCAACAAAGGTCCGCGCGTTAATCGATTAAGGCTATCTAATCCTTTTAGTCGCCAAGAAAGCCTGGAGATATAATGATCCTGAAGGTTTTCCCCGACACCTTTGAGGTCACGGATGACGTCGATGCCAAGTGACTGCAAATTTGCGCCCTGGCCAATACCTGAAAGCTCAAGCAATTGAGGTGATTGTACAGCCCCTGCAGCAAGGACGATCTCCCGTTTTGCTCTTATCGTGCGTTCCTGACCATTTTGAGTAAATACCACACCAACGGCACGGCCATTTTCAATAAGGATTTTTTTCGCGAAGGCTCTCGTTTCAATAACCAGATGCTTCTTGCGCGCGCGAATCGGGTCAATGAAGGCATTTTTTGCGCTACATCTCCGACCATGTTTTTGCGTAAGTTCAAAATAAGCAAACCCGGTTTGATCTGCCCCATTATAATCGTGATGTGTCGGATACCCCAATTCACCACCAGCTTCGATGACTTTATCCAGGGTATCGTATGTTACGGTTGGTTGAGCAACATTCAGCGGACCGCCTTCACCGTGATATTCATCGCTACCCTGCTCGCGGTTTTCGGACCGTTTGAAGTAAGGTAAGACTTCTGAGTACGACCACCCATGGCACCCCATCTGTCCCCATGTATCGTAGTCTCGCGCTTGGCCACGGACATAGAGCATTCCATTAATGCCGCTCGAGCCACCCAGTACTTTACCACGCGGCACGGGGATTGCCCGGTTGCCAGATGAAGCTTCAGGCTTAGTTTCAAACAACCAATTCACAGCCGGATCAACCATTGTCTTCACATAGCCAGCCGGAATATGAATCCATGGACTTCGATCTTCCCCACCTGCTTCGACAAGGCATACCCGGTGGCTTGGATCGGCGCTCAAGCGGTTTGCCAAGACACATCCAGCTGAGCCACCACCGACAACGATGAAGTCGAATTCCATTTCTTCCCCCTTTAAGAAAGTCATCTAATTTAGCATTCTCATCACAAGGCGCAATCTCTGCCTTTTTTATACGTTACTCACTGGACAATTCCCGCCCGGTCGGAAAGGATTAGCATCGCGTTCGAATCACGATCAATTAAACAAGGTATTATACAATGACGCTTCGCAGTGGACGACAGTTTCTTAGCATTCCCGGCCCAACAACAGTCCCAGATGAAGTTTTACAAGCGATGCACAGGCCAGCTGTCGACATTTATGGTGGAGATGGTGGCGGCGAATTGTTCGGTATTACCACACGCTGTCTAAGCGACCTCAAAGAGATTTTCAGAACAACGGGCGACACATATATTTATGTCGCAAACGGCCACGGTGCCTGGGAAGGCACACTGTGTAACGTCCTCAGCGCAGGCGACACTGTTCTCGTTTTAGAAAGTGGCAGGTTTGCTGTCGGTTGGGGAGAGCAAGCCCACAGTATGGGCATTGAAATCAAAAGTGTCCCCGGCGATTGGCAGCACGCGGTTGATCCAACAAAAGTTGAAGAGGCGTTGCGCGCTGATACGGAAAATAAAATCAAGGCTGTGCTTGTTGTCCAGATCGATACGGCGAGCGGCTGCGTGAACGATATCCCTGCAATTCGTGCCGCAATGGATGCTGCGGGACATGATGCCTTACTCATGGTCGATACAATCGCATCTTTGGCATGCATGCCCTTCGAGATGGATGCATGGGGCGTCGACGTTGCAGTTGGCGGGTCGCAAAAAGGTTTAATGACACCGCCTGGGTTGGGCTTTGCCGCAGCAAGCCCCAAAGCAAAAGAACGCCATCAGCATGCAGGTCTTAGGACATCCTATTGGGACTGGACGTATCGTGATCAGGACGAGCATTACCGTAAATATTGCGGCACACCACCTGTACATTTGCTGTTCGCCCTTCGCAAAGCTATGGATATGCTTTTGGAAGAAGGTCTTGATAATGTTCACCATCGCCATGCCTTACTGGCTGGGGCGACACATGCTGCCATTAATGTATGGCGTGAAGGCGGCACGTTTGATTTCAACATTCTTGACCCAAAGCAACGCTCACAATCTGTCACCACGCTCCGTCTTGCTGATGGTTTTGCACCAGAGCCCATTCGGGCTTATTGCCAAAACACCCTGGGTGTCACCCTTGGGCTTGGAATCGGCGACTTAAGCGGTAAGGCATTTCGCGTTGCCCATATGGGACACGTTAATGCGCCGATGATGCTTGGCACTTTGGGTGCATTGGAAATTACTTTAGATGTGTTGGGCATGATCGATGGCACCTCTAAAGGCGGCATTAAAGCCGCAACGGAATTTCTTGCAACTTCGCTGAAGGCATAAAAATGACCCTCACATTAAATCAAGCCGATGCTATTATTGATGGCGCACTCGCTTTTGCAGAGGCAGAATCATACGATCCACTCACCATTGCAGTTCTTGATGCCGGCGGACATTTAGTTGCCTTCAAACGCACAGATAATAGCGGCATTTTGCGCCCTGAAATTGCGATGGGAAAAGCTTACGGCGCACTCGGTTTCGGTCTTGATAGTCGAGAATTAAAAGACAAGAACGCGACTTTTCTGAACGCAATCGCGGCGGCGTCTCATGGCAAACTCGTCCCCGTTCCGGGCGGGGTTCTTATTCGAGACGCGAAATCACAACTCATCGTTGGTGCTATGGGCGTAAGTGGCGATAACTCATGGAATGACGAAAAGGCAGCTATTGCAGGCATCGAAGGCGTCGGTCTCGCGGTGAGCCCTGCTCTGAAAGAGTGAACCTATACGCTACGATTGAAGAACACCAACCATCGTCGCGACACGAATAACTGGTGGTTTCGCCACACGATTGGTTATCTCACTTATGAATACGTCTCGGTAGGCCTCAGGCGTGGTCGCCTTTACTTCATCTGCATTGATATGAAGCTCCATGACAATGTGATCGATTTTTTCTAAGACATCCGTGTTGCGAAGAACTTCGTATTCAGCACCTTCGCAATCTAGCTTCAGTACCTTACATTTTTGAATTCCATATTCTACGAAGGCTTGATCTATTGTTATTGCTGATACGGTAACAACAGTCGCACCCATATCTCTTTTGAAACGGTCGACAACTTCTTCCGTTCCAAAAGCATTCGATGCACCAGAGTCGCCCGGCATAATTAAAAGCTCAAGATCTCGACCGTCACCGTTAACGGCTTTATTGATCGCTGTCACATTTCCAATATCGTTCATAACAATATTTTGCTCAAAAGCATGGAACGTACCGGGTGCCGGTTCAAACGCGAATACTGTCACATCGGGATATTTCTTTGCGACGAATAATGACACGAAACCTATATTTGCACCGACATCAATAAAAACGTCCCCTGACTGGAAATCCATTTTATCTAAGTTGTAGATATCTTGATAAAGCTCATCTGCAAAATCGACAATGGACTTCGAGCCTTCAACATCACTAAGGCGAAGTTCGATGTCGTTCATGCGAACATCAATAAACGGAAGCTTAGGGTCTTGTTTGAACGCTTCTCGGTAAAGCGCAATTGCCTGCAGGGGATCACCCCCCATTGTAACCGCCCGCGCAACAAGCCAAAGGCTACGCCCATGAAGCCCCTGCTGAGCATAAGGCATCAATAGTGCCATAACTTGATCAGGGTCCCTATTATCCATCAAGTCCTCGGCCGCTTCGACAGCCGCTAACATATTGGTATTATCTGACATGACGTCCTTTCAAGGTCGGCGCCCGCGCGATCGTTTGGCACTGTGGAAGATTACCCCGGATCAATCGCTAATAATAGTCGCAACACCATAAGGCAGGTGCGCCGTTATGACCGCAGAAACAGCGGCAAGAATTTGACGTTTCGGGTATGTATCGCGGTGGATTAACCGAACTTTGCGAGATGCTGCTTTGTTCTTTGCGTCTCGGACGATAACGCCTGGTCGTGACGTTCCCTTTTTAGATAACGAGGATGCAGGAAGGAAGGTGACCCCTGCGCCAGCCGCGACAAGGCCAACGATTGTCTCAAGACTCGAAGACTGCGTATCCACTCCGTTCGCGTTTGCCTCTCGTGCCAAACCACATAATTTAGCAACCTGATCACTGAGACAATGCCCATCTTTAAGAAGAAGTAGTTCCGCCGTATCTATACGCGTAACATCAATTGCCTTTTGCGCTTCGAATGCATGACCATCTGGCAATGCCACTTTGAACGGTTCATCATAGAGCGGGATTTCAGCAAGGCCATTTTGAGCGACATCTGTCGCCGTAATCGCCGCATCAATATCTCCATCACAAAGTCGACGTTCAAGGTTCGCCGTCTGGTCTTCACACAGCGTGAGTTGAACTTTGGAAAGTGCCAACTTCAATGGCTTTAAAATATTTGGGAGAAGATAAGGCCCAATTGTCGGAATAGTGCCCAACCGTAAACGGCCTGAAAGCGGATCCGCATACGCCGCGGTTGATAATTTAATCTCTTCTGAAATCAGTAATAGACGCTTGGCCCTTTCAACCACATCGATCCCGATTGGCGTGATTGCAACGCGGCGATTGGTACGCTCAAACAAATCAACGCCCAATTGATCCTCAAGTTTCTTGATCTGCCCACTCAAGGCCGGTTGTGATACATTGCATCGCTCAGACGCACGACCGAAATGTTCCTCTTCAGCGACCGCAACAACGTACTCAAGATCTCTCAAATTCATGATACATACTTATCCGTCATTCTTATTGATCTGATAATAACAATCTATTTTATCTATATAAAGTACGTTGGTATTAAATTCTCAACGAAATCAATCAAGAGGACGGGCATTCAAAACATTGAATGAAATGTACGAGGCCTTTCATTACCTAAAACTCGCTGAAACGGCCATATCCACAAACAAACAAGCCGGGCAATGCCCGGCTTGTTCAATTCAGATTTTTACACTTGCTTAGCCTGTTTTGAGCTCAAGTCGCCGCGCATGTAAGAGTGGCTCGGTATATCCGCTTGGCTGCTCTTTACCTTTGAATACCAAATCACATGCCGCTTGGAACGCAATGCCGTCAAAACCTGGAGCCATTGGCGAATAAGCATCATCACCCGCGTTCTGACCATCAACAACAGCAGCCATCCGCTTCATTGTCTCCATCACCTGATCTTCAGTACAAATTCCATGATGCAGCCAGTTCGCGATGTGTTGTGCTGAAATACGCAAAGTTGCTCGGTCTTCCATCAGGCCAACATTATTAATGTCTGGAACTTTAGAGCAGCCAACACCTTGATCAATCCAACGCACAACATAACCCAAAATACCCTGAGCATTATTATCGAGTTCTGCCTGAATATCTTCCGGTGTCCAGTTAGGGCGTTCGGCAACAGGATAAGATAGAATATCATCCAAGCTTGCCCGCGGACGTGACTTCAATTCTTCCTGAATATCCGAGACAACGACTTGATGATAATGTGTTGCATGCAACGTTGCTGCTGTTGGGGATGGAACCCAGGCCGTATTCGCACCGGCTTTTGGATGGCCAATCTTTGCTTCCAGCATGTCATGCATCAAATCAGGCATCGCCCACATACCTTTGCCGATTTGGGCTTTACCTTTAAGACCACACATCAATCCAACATCAACGTTCCAATCTTCGTAAGCCGCAATCCAAGGTGATGCCTTCATATCGCCTTTGCGGATCATTGGGCCAGCTTCCATCGACGTATGCATTTCATCGCCTGTACGATCCAGGAAGCCAGTATTGATAAAGACAATACGTTCTTTCGCAGCACGGATGCATTCTTTCAAATTGACTGTCGTACGACGCTCCTCATCCATAATTCCGAGCTTGAGGGTATTACGCCTTAGCCCAAGAACGTCTTCAACACGTGCGCACGTTTCAGACGCAAATGCGACCTCATCTGGACCATGCATTTTTGGCTTCACGATATACATTGAACCCGCGAGTGAATTCCTGAATGCGCCAATTTTATCCAAGTCGTACTTGGCAATGGTCGACGTGACCAACGCATCCATCAAGCCTTCTGGGATTTCGTTACCCTCACTATCTAAGACAGCGGGCGTCGTCATCAAATGACCAACGTTACGGATCAACAGGAGTGAGCGTGCTGACAATGTCACTTCACCACCACCCGGCGTCGCGTATACGAGATCAGGATTCAAGGCACGATCAACAGTTTCGCCACCTTTTTTGAAGGACGCTTTCAGATCACCCCTCATCAAGCCCAACCAGTTTTGATAAACCAGGGCTTTTTCTTCACCATCAACGGCCGCAACTGAGTCTTCGCAATCCATAATCGTGGTGATTGCAGATTCCAAGATCACATCAGACACACCTGCAGGATCATCTTTGCCAATCATGTGTTCACGATCGATAACGATTTCAAAATGCAGATTGTTGTTCACGAATAAGATGGTCTCGGGGTCCGTAGCATCTCCGGTATAGCCCGCAAGGTCTTCTGGAACCGAAAGGCCCGTGTCAGAACCATCTTTAAGCGACACGATTAAAGATCCGTCTACAATCTTATAGCCCGCGCTATCAGCATGTGATCCGGATGCGAGTGGTGCATTTTGATCCAGAAAATCTCGAGCCCATGCAATGACCTTAGCGCCACGCTTCGGATTAAAACCTTTAATAATCTCACAACCGTCATCACTCGAAATGGCATCGGTACCATAAAGTGCATCATACAAGCTGCCCCAGCGCCCGTTGGCGGCATTTAGAGAATAGCGTGCGTTCGTCAGTGGCACGACCAGCTGCGCCCCGGCAATTGTAGAAATCTCAGCATCCACATTTGACGTCGCAACACTGAAATCATCACCTTCAGGGACAAGGTAACCGATTTCATACAAAAAGGCCTTATAAGCAGCTTGATCAGATGGCTTGTCTCTATTCTCACGGTGCCATGCATCGATCTTTTCCTGAAGGTCATCGCGTTTTGCTAAAAGTTCACGATTTTTCGGACCAAAATCACGAACCAATTCGGCCAGCGCATTCCAGAAATAGTCTTCTTCAATGCCAAGACCAGGCAGCACATCGTTTCCAATGAAGCTATGGAGTGTCTTTTCAATTTGCAGGCCGCTGTTTTGCAGGCGTTCGGTCATAATGTCCTCGTTCAATTGCTGTTACATGTAGCATCCGTTTTCAGGGCGCTGTCCTTTGATAAATAGGTAAATCCAATAGGGTCGGTTTATACAGGTTCGACGCTGGATATCCACACTCAAGCTCGAAATTCATTCGGTCCCTTTAGGCACAAATAAGTCAATCGAATAACCAAGCCAAACCATCGACGGTATCGCCTCGTGGATTATATTCACATCCAACAAACCCATCATATCCAAGACGATCCATAAGCTGGAACAAATAGGCATAATTCACTTCACCTATACTGGGTTCATGGCGTTCCGGCACACCGGAAACCTGCACATGAGCAATCTGAGCTTGATGTGCTTCAAAGCGCTTTGCCAGATCGCCTTCCATGATTTGCGTATGATAAAAATCGAATTGAATACCAATATTTGGCCGCCCTGCGCGTTCGCTCACGTCCGCTGCGTCACCAATCTTTGAAATCAAATATCCCGGCACATCTCGTGAATTTAAGGGTTCAAGAGCAACCGTAATACCATGTGGCAGAAATTGATCCGCGGCATAGGATATGTTCTTAATATAAGTCGTCATCATCTCAGCATGCATCGCTGGGTCAGGCACCAGACCTGCCATTACATGGACGGTTCGGCAATCCAGCGCCAAAGCGTATTCTATCGCCGTCGCAATGCTTGCCCGAAATTCATCCTCACGCCCCGGCAAAGCAGCGATCCCACGCTCACCCGCATCCCAATCACCCGGCGGCGCATTAAACAAAGCCTGGGTCAGGTCATTTTCATTCAATTTCCCAGCAACAATATCTGCGGGATGTGCATACGGGAACAAGAATTCCACAGCCTCAAAGCCCGCATCCTTGGCTGCCTTGAATCGATCCAAGAACGCGACTTCAGTAAACATCATAGTCAGATTGGCCGCAAAATATGGCATATCAGGCGTCCTTGTCTTTTCCGTCGGGAAGCTCAATTCCACTAAGAGCCGCAAAGACCTTTATTACTGCGGAATCATCCTCACGCCCCAGGCCCATCGCTTTTGCAGCCAGAAATTGCTGGTGTGCGGCGGCAGAAACCGGAAGTGGGAAACCTTCGCGTTTGCCCGTCTCTAGAACGATCCCTAAATCTTTAACGAAGATATCGACAGCACTTTTTGGAGCGTAATCGTTATCCAGCACATGTGGTACGCGATTTTCAAACATCCACGAATTCCCTGCTGACGCTGTGATCACTTCAAACACCGTTTCCGCATTAAGGCCGGACTTAATCCCCAATGCGATAGCTTCCATCGCCGTCGCAATATGAACACCTGCTAAAAGCTGATTGACCATCTTCATGGTGGAACCTGGACCAGCTTCGGCACCAAGTTCGAAAACTTTCTCAGCAACAGCATCTAAGAATGGACGAGCCCGCGCATATGCTTCCGGTGTCCCCGACCCCATAACAGAGAGTTGCCCGCTTGCCGCTTTAATAGCACCACCTGAGATCGGTGCATCCAGATAAAGCAAGCCCATGGCTTCTAATCTTGCAGAAACATCGCGTGCATACGCTGGCGGAACCGTTGCGCAGCCAAGTACAACAGCGCCTTTGGGCAACGCCGAGGCCGCGCCGTTATCGCCAAGCAATACGGCTTCGGTTTGATCTTGATTGACGACCACAACGGCAAGACAATCAGCGTCTAACGCAGCATCTGCGGGTGTTGCAGCCACGCCGCCTCCTGCCTTTGCGAAGGCTGCACATTGCGTCTCTGAGACATCACATCCCACCGTATCCAGTCCACCCCGGAGCGAAGATGTTGCAATCCCCATTCCCATTGCGCCCAATCCAATTACAGCGACCTTCATAAATTTCAATTCCTTCAAGTAAAACGCGTTCCTTCATCTATCTTGAATATCATCACGCCAAGCGCAAGCCTTGCATGTGAAAAACAGGTTCAATAAACAGCTTTTAAAGCCAGAGAATTCATATACAATTCCAATTTGATAGACGAGAAAACTCCACTTTTCTTTTTTGTTACACAACAATAAGCTATTTTCATTCATGTAAATGATCCGTTACATTCTAAGCACGAGGCGGTTGCCGTCAGGATCGCAGTCGGCGTGTCTCAAGAGACAACAAAGAGAGAATCCAGATGACTTTCGTACGTACCATCGCAACCGCGATGCTACTCAGTGTATTTGCATCGCTAGCAAATGCTGAGCCAATCAAAATTGGTGAAATTAACAGCTACACGCGTTTACCCGCTTTTACAGAACCCTATAAAAAAGGTTGGCAATTAGCGCTTGAGGAAATCAACGCGAGTGGCGGCATCAACGGCCGATCAGTTGAGATCATCAGTCGTGATGATGCAGGCAAACCCGGCAACGCGGTAAAGATCGCAGAAGAACTTATCCGCCGAGATAACGTTGTCATGCTCACTGGAACATTTTTCTCACATATTGGCCTTGCCGTTTCCGACTTCGCCAAGCAAAACAAAGTTATGTTTTTGGCTTCAGAGCCTTTAACCGACGCGCTCGTATGGTCAAAGGGTAACGATTATACATTCCGCCTTCGTCCATCGACTTACATGCAAGCCGCGATGCTGGCCGCAGAAGCTGCAAAAACGGATGCCGTTAAATGGGCAACCGTTGCTCCAAACTATGCCTATGGCAAAGATGCGGTTGCTGCTTTCAAACAAGTCCTGACCAAGCTCAAACCCGAAGTAAAGTTTGTCGATGAGCAATGGCCTGCGCTTTTCAAAATCGATGCAGGTGTCACCGTACGTGCATTGGAAAAATCTAAGCCTGATGCAATTTACAATGTCACCTTTGGCCCCGATTTAGGATCATTTGTGCGCGAGGGTACAGTTCGTGGCTTGTTTAAGGACCGCACTGTTGTCAGTCTCTTAACGGGTGAGCCAGAATATCTGGAGCCGCTTAAAGACGAAGCCCCAAAAGGCTGGATCGTCACAGGGTATCCTTGGTATGCCATTGATACCCCTGAACACAATGCATTCCGTAAAGCCTACGAAGCGCGTTGGAACGAGTCCCTCAAAATGGGCTCTATGGTTGGGTATAACATGATGCTTTCCGTTGCAGCTGTGCTCAAAGAAGCCAAAAGCACAGACACCAATGCCCTGATCGCTGCGATGAAAGGCCTAACACATGACACGCCGATGGAACCTATCACATACCGTGATGCGGATCATCAAGCGACAATGGGTTCGTGGGTTGGCAAAACGGATGTCATCGATGGTAAAGGCCAGATGACAAACTGGCGCTTTATTGATGGCGCAAGTGTCTTACCATCCCCTGAGGACGCAAAGGCGATGCGTCCAAAAGGATGAGCGTGTTTTGGCAAGCCTTGTTAGGATAAATGCATGGCGTTCTATTTTGCACAATTCCTGACCGGGCTTGCCAGCGCATCTTCCTTGTTTCTGGTTGCCGCGGGCCTGTCAATTATCTTCGGCGTTACCCGCATTGTAAACTTTGCACACGGGTCATTGTTTATGCTGGGCGCATTTATTGCGTACTCAGTCAGCCAACACACATCATTCTGGTTAGCCGTAACCATGGCCGCAATCGCCGTCGGCACCATCGGCTGGTGTATGGAACGTGGCGTCCTCCGCAAGCTCTACGCTGCACCTGAGTTATTTCAATTGGTCGCAACCTTTGGGTTGGTTTTAATCATCCAAGATGCCGCACTTTGGATCTGGGGACCGATGGACCTTCTAGGTCCTCGCGCACCCGGCCTTGAAGGTGTTGTGCGTATCTTTGGAGAACCCATCCCTGAATATGACCTGTTTCTGATCACTATTGGTCTCGTCGTGCTGGCTGCTACGTGGTGGACATTTAAACGCACACGGTTTGGCATCCTTGTCCGCGCAGCAACTGAAGATCCGGAAATGCTCCAGGCATTGGGCGTCAAACCATCAACGTTGTTTCAGGCGACATTCTTTATTGGTGCCGCGCTTGCTGGATTAGGCGGTGCGTTAGAATTGCCACGCCAGCCCGCAAACTTAATGATGGACCTGAATATCATCGCAGAGGTTTTCGTCGTCGTCGTGATTGGCGGCATGGGAAGTATCATCGGCGCCTTTTTAGCCGCACTGCTTATTTCTCAATTAAACGCATTTGGTATTTTAATTTTTCCAGAGATTACGCTTGTTGCCGCTTTCGCTGCGATGGCTGTGGTTCTCATATTTAAACCCTATGGTTTGATGGGCAAACTAAGCATCGCAACACCAAACGCCGTAGAGATCGCACCGCCCATGACCTTTGGTCGTATTGGCTCGTTCGCAGGCGTCTCCTTGATGATTGTTTTGGTAGCTTTACCATTCTTTGCACCATCTTTTGTCGTTGTATTACTTAGCGACATTTTTATTTTTGCTCTCTTTGCAGCAGGTCTTCATTACATGATGGGGACAGGCGGTCTCATCTCATTTGGTCATGCCGCATTCTTTGGTCTGGGTGCGTATGGCGCTGCATTAGTCGTCAAAGGCTTTGGCGTGTCCATGCCTATGGCCCTTGTCGCAGCCCCTGTTCTTGCCGGATTTGGCGCCATTATTATTGGCTGGTTTGCGATACGATTAAGCGGTGTCTATTTAGCTATGCTAACCTTGGCTGCTGCGCAAATTCTATGGTCCACGGCCATTCAATGGCAAAGCGTCACTGGCGGCGATGACGGTATACTGGGCATCTGGCCCTCGACATGGGCAACGGATACGACAGCCTTTTATTATTTGGCGTTGGCACTTTGCAGCACCACGATCTGTGCTTTGATATATTTGTCTTTGGGACAGCACGGCCTTTTACTGCGTGCCACCCGGGATGCCGCGCCACGCGCCGCCGCCCTTGGTATCAACGTTAAAGCCCGACAATGGCTCGCAATTATCATCGCAGGTGTCAGCGCCGGTCTCGCGGGCGGGATTTTTGTATTTTCGAAAGGCAGTGTATTTCCTGATGTCCTGGCCATTCCCAATTCCGTCGATGCATTAGTGATGGTCTTGCTTGGCGGATTGCACGCCCCTGTGGGGCCGATTATTGGCGCAGGTGTTTTTGCATTACTAGAAGACGGGCTTAGCCGATTACCCTATTGGCGTGCGCTTCTGGGCATCACGATTGTGATTGTTGCCATCTATGCACCGAATGGTCTTGCAGGTGTATTCTCAAAACTCCGCGTCTTACGCACGAAGTCAACGTGATGACCATTGCCTTAGAAGTAAAATCCCTCTCAAAAAACTTTGGTGGCCTTAAGGCCATTGATGACATGTCATTTTCATTGGATGACGGTGGTTTTACAGCCCTCATCGGGCCGAATGGTGCTGGAAAAACCACATGCTTTAATCTTTTAAGCGGGGTACTGGAACCGTCAGCCGGTGGCATGCTATTGCACGGACAAAGTATCACCAGCATGCCAACGCACCTTCGGGCGCGCCAAGGGATGGGCCGAACATTTCAAATTGCGGCGACATTCCGTTCCATGACTGTCCTGGAAAACATTGAAGTCGCACTGATCGCAGCCAAGCAAGATAAATTCGATGCCACTGCCCTTCTTGATGAATTGGGTATTGCCGAACACACAGACCATATAATCACTGAGCTCGCATACGGGGACATCAAGCGTGTTGAATTGGCAATGGCATTAGCAAGCATGCCAAGCGTTCTGTTATTGGACGAACCAACGGCTGGAATGGGTGCCAATGAGCGGCTTTCAATCATGGAGTTAATAGCCAGGTTAGCACGTGTACGTGGCACGACAGTGCTGTTTACGGAGCACGACATGGATAGCGTTTTTGGTTTTGCAGAACGCATCCTCGTTATGGACCAAGGGCAACTTATTGCCGACGGATCACCTGAAGATATTCGCTCCAACACACATGTTCAGCAGATTTATCTTGGTGACGAGGCTACTCTTGATGCTTGATATTCAGAACCTCATTGTCGGATACGGTAAGGCGCAGGTCATTGATCAGTTGTCATTCCAAGTCGATCCTAAAACCGGGCTGGCACTCCTGGGAAGAAACGGGGCTGGAAAATCGACAACACTTAAAACCGTTATTGGTCTTTTGAAACCATGGTCCGGTGATATTCTTCTCGATGGGCAATCGATAAGTGAGTTACCTTCCGATGAAATCGCCAGATTAGGAATTGGCTACGTCCCGGAAGAGCGGCGCATTTTCGCAGACCTAACTGTTATTGAGAATCTGGTCACTGGCGCAAAGCCTGGCGCTTCTGGTGATATTTTTTGGACCCAATCCCGAGTGTTCGAGTTGTTTCCTGAAATTGCACGACGGCGCCATGCCGATGCAGGATCATTATCAGGTGGTGAACGGCAGATGCTGGCAATTGCGCGTGCGCTTGTTGGTAACCCGCGTTTTCTTTTACTCGACGAGCCCTCTGAAGGTCTTGCGCCTGTTGTTGTGCAAAAGCTGGGTCTGGTGCTCTCAGCGCTTCGTCAGGAGAACGTCGGCCTCTTGGTGGCTGAACAAAATCAAAACCTAGCATCGCATCTTGTTGACCATGCATTGATCTTAGAAACGGGTGTAAACCGGCATATAAGCACATTTAACGAGCTACGCTCACACCCTGAAGTGGTTAAAAAATATCTAGGCATGTAAATAATAAGCTAATCATCTTTCCCCAAATTTGAATAAATGATACGGATTGTCTTAAAAAATAGGGGATCGAAATGTCTGATACGTCAGAACCTGTCGTTATCAAAGCGTTTGCATTGGTCGAAGCCATCTTGGCTGCGGGACGCCCGCTGTCTTTGCCTGAAATTGCGGAAGCACTCAACCGCCCTAAACAAACCGTGCATCGTACGGCGCGTCAGCTCGAAGAGTATGGCTTTCTATTTCGTGAACCTGTCCGAGATAAATATGCGATCGGCCCTAAGCTGTTCGATATTTCAAAGGATGTTATGGGATGGTGCATGCGTTATGCGCCAAGGCATGCAGCCCTCACCCGTCTGGTCGACGAGGTATCGGAGACCTGTAATATTGGCATTCTAGATGCTGACAGTGTTTTATATCTAGACCGTGTTGAAAGTAATTTCCCTTTACGTGCAGAACTTCACCCCGGCAGCAAAGTCCCTATTCATAGCACCGGCCTTGGCAAATTACTTCTGGCCAACTTACCAACACGAACTCGTAAACGCGTAATGGACCGACTGAACCTGGAAAAGTTTACCGAAAAGACAATTGTCGACATCGAAGCATTAGAAGCCGATTGCCTTGAAACCAAGAAACGCGGGTTCTCCATTAACAATGAAGAATATCACGACGGAATCATAAGTGTCGCCGTACCTATTTTTGAAACACCAGATCATGTCATTGCAGGTTTGGCCCTACATGCACCAGCAGCGCGCATGACACTCGATGCGGCAATAGCACTCGTCCCTACTTTAAACTCTTATGCTGAAAAAATCGCAACCGACTTTAGCGCTGAGAAAACTTAAACTCTTAAGGTTCTACATCTACCAAACGGAACGTTAGGTTCACCCGAGGCCCTACAATTTTTGCGGTTTTTGGGACACAGTGCAGCCAGTTACGTTGCGTATCTCCACGCATCACTAAAACACTCCCATGCGGCAGGTCGACCGGAATACTCTCGCCTGGCGTTTTTGATCTACGTTTAAATCTTAACCTGCGTTCGGCACCTAAATTAACAGATGCGATGATCGGTTGAGGCCCCAGAGACTTCTCATCATCTGCATGCCAGCCCATAGAATCACGTCCATCACGATACAGGTTTAGCAGCACGCCATTGAATGTTGTCTGACACAAACGCTCTACGTGGTGCCATACTTTAGCAACAGGATCAGAAACGCCCTCGGGCGGATTGGTCAAACCGGAATAGGAATATGGGACTTCGCCCATCCAGTATGTTTGGCGCGGCATGGGGTGCTTGCGGCCAAATACGGTGATTTCTTCTTGCCGCCAAGGTGTGTCGCTTACGATATCTTCGAACAATTGATCCGGTGCATGAAAAGCATCATGGACAAGCACGACATCACCACCGTGCGCAGATACCACCGTCTCAGTTCGTCCAACCAAGATTAATGAAGACCCGGTTTTTTATAATAATCGCTGCGGTTCGCACTTTCGACTTCAACCTCGATGATCCGTTTATCACGGAACAATGTCATTGGAACCGTCGTACCCGCTGGGCCCAAGCCCCAAATCGTTTTGTACATTTTTGCCATGTATTCTACGGGCTGCCCTGCAATCTCAAGGATAAGATCCCCGGCTTCTAGCCCAGCCTTATCTGCAGGACCTCCATCCCAAAGTCCGGCAACGACAACCTTACCAGAAGATTCTGCTGAAAACATTCCCAACCAAGGCCTTGCTGGTGACAGCCGTTGGCCATGCTTCATAAGCTCGTCTTTTACGCCATGAATCAGATCGATCGGGACAATCATGTTCCCCTCGCGTGGCTCACCGTCTTCATAACTTGCTTCGCTTTCTTGGACAAACAATGAGCCGATACCTTTGAGTGTGCCATCCATACCGATCAATGCCGAGCCCCCCCAGAACAAATGCGGTGGCGATGTGAAAATCGCATTGTCCAGTAAGTATTCCCAGTATCCTGCAAACTCTCGCCGCCCGACAACTTCAACACTAATGGATTGCCCACAACCACCAAATCCAGCCAGGATCGCCAGATCGCCAACATTCAAGTCCGTCGCTGTACCGATTTTTAAAGGCGCGTTATTTGGCCGCCCCAGCATTTGCACGAGACCAAAGCCGGTCTCTGTATCCGCGCCAATGACATGACCTTCAACAGCTGCACCATCGGCATCAACAAGCCAGACGCTTTCAGCTTCAACAACCAGGTACCCAATCGTGAGCAAGAAGCCTCGCTCATCAATCAAGACAGCATGACCTGTACGTTCACTACCAAGCGATTGCACCGTGAATCCGTCTTCGGGCGCACGTGTTCTAATCAGATAAATCGCACGCAGCGCTGCCTTCAGATCAAACGTCAGATCTTCAGTCGTCGGTTGCAATGCCGGGTCGATATCGGGCATTTGATCTATGGTCATGCATTTCCCTTCACCTTTAAATGTCGGAAGGGTTTATGATTATTCAATAGCTAGGTTCAAACAATCGGAATCCGTATTGATGACGGTCGCATTTTATCTCGGAATATCCTGTATTTAGGCGGACGACCGTCTGGAATGCGCGTGAAGTGATCACTATCAGATCCTGCAATAGAAACCCTAAGACGATGCCCGGCTCGAAACAGATACGACGTCGGCAACAGATCAAACGAGACGGATGTCGCTTCACCTGGCGTCAGATGTTGCGCATCGGCACGATTGAACGAATGTGACGGACCAATAATCGGGAAGTTTTCTGGCTGATCCCCAATTTTACGATGCAAGGCCCGGAACACGCCCTCGGTGACATAGACCGAGCGACCATCTGGCAAAATATCAGAAATATAAACAAAGAAAGTTCCATCTTTCTCAGAACCTTCAAAGTGAATATCGACAACCGGATGACCGGTCATTTCAGTATCAACGTCAAACGGTGCTGCCGTGTAGGTCTGCATCAGGTCTTCGCGACCATCCCAATCGTCATAGTATGTATCGACATTGGCGATATATAGCCGGTCATAACGGGTATGGAACCCGGTGCGGCTGCTATAGGTCGTCTGATACTCGTCGCTTGCATCCTTATCAACCGGTGCCGTTGGCGAAAGCGCGCCATCTTCAGCAAAGTACATTGATGTGTCGGTCGCGCGGGGCGGCCAATCATCAGCAGAACGCCATTCTTCAGCCCCCATAGTGTAATAATGAACGCGAGCTTCGTTATCTAGCCCTGCATCAATCCCCTTCAAATGCTCATCAAAGAACCTCAGGACTTCTGACGCAACAAACGGTTGCTGTGCGCCGTGTTTCTCGGGCCGCCACGGGCTGCAATGACCGCGGGCGCCATGATCCCATGGTCCCAACATCAAGCGATTCTTTAGGTTTTGAAGCCAAAGGTGTCGCTGAATTGTTCCAACGGAATACCCACCGCCGTCCATCCAGCCAGAGACCGAATAAAAAGCCGTTTGCTGATCGGCTTTACGATTGGCGTAATGATAAGGAGAGATATGAGCGCTCACATAATCAGGATCATCTGATAACGCGTCATCGCGGAATCGGAATTGCTGGGCGAAGTCTTGCATGTTGAAGTTTGCCGCGTGCTCTTCAAGCGCATCAACCACCATGCTACCATCAGTATCTTCATCAACCGGGGCTGGGCCTTCCAAAGCATCATTCTTAAAATACGCGTAATCCGGAATCAGATCTCGTCGATCAAGATCCAAGGAATCGGCTAGCTGTCCGTAGTTTCGTGTCACGCATGTCAACAACACGCCACCTGGATACAAATGGTTAGACCATGTATCCCAAACCGCAAACAACGGCGCCACGGCTTTAACGTTGGGATGACATGTGGACGCGAGGAAGTCAGATGCTGCGCCCGGGTATGAAACACCTGTCGCGCCAACGTTGCCATCACACCAGGACTGATCAACAACCCAATCCACCGTATCATGATGATCCAGACGCTCAGCAGGAGAGCGGAAACCGTCCCGACTCCCGAAACTTGCACCCGAACCACGCACATCGACACAGACTAACGCATAGCCACGCTTCACAAAATTGTCGCGATAAAAAGCAATCGTCGGACACGGATCGATGTTAGATCCTGTTGCTTCGTTGACAGCAAATCGACGATAATATGGCGTGAATACACAGATCGTTGGATAGGCTTTTTGTTCGTCCTCAGTGCCCGGCAAATGCACGTCCACTGCTAGTTTAATACCATCTCGCATGGTCACATATTTTGAGATTAAACGCTCACCCTGATAGGCTTTGTCGAGGCTTCTCACATACTCACGTGGGCTAACCTTCCATGCGATATCGCTTTGATCGGTAGACATGATTTCTCCTTATAATTTCCTGGGCGGGACTTGCGGAACGCGTAACAATGATAGAACCTTAGGGTAATGTCGTAATCGGAGAAATCAATATGAGCAACATCCATACCTTAGAATTACCCTCAGTTCGTGACCGTGTATCAGAAGAAGAATGGCAGATGCGCGTTGATCTCGCAGCCTGTTATCGCCTTGTTGCCCACTATGGATGGGACGATGTCCTCTTCACACACAACTCCGCTCGCATTCCGAATTCTGACCATCATTTTTTAATTAATCCGCTTGGCCTCAAGTTTGAAGAGATCACAGCATCATCGCTGATCAAGATTGATTTAGACGGCAACAAGATTTTAGAAAGTCCTTATGGATACATTAAAGCAGGCTTCACAATCCATTCAGCTATTCACATGAATAGAGAAGATGCAGTCTGCGTCATGCACACTCACACAATGGAAGGCATGGCTGTTTCAGCTCAAAAAGACGGGCTGTTGATGCTCAATCAAAAATCCATGTGTTTCCACAATCGCCTCGCCTATCACGATTTCGAAGGCATCGCAGATAACCTGGACGAGCGTGACCGTTTGGCACAAGACCTAGGCGATCTTAATTCAATGATCCTTTGGAATCATGGCTTGATGACGATTGGCGACACCGTTGCAAATGCGTTTATCTTGCATAAGCGCTTAAACGATGCCTGTGAATTACAATTAATGGCACAAGCTGGCGGCACTGAACTCCGCTTCCCATCCGAAAATGTTTGTGAGCACACAGCAAAACAGTTTGAAGCAAACTACTCACGCGGTGAAACCGCGGCCATTCAATGGGCTGCTTTCCTACGTATGCTCGACCGTATCGATCCAAGTTACGCCCAATAACATTCAAGACGACAAAACATAACCACATAAAAGGAGACGCGACCCCATGAGCAATGGAATGGTATGCGCACCCCAACCCGAAGCGGTAGAAGCCGGTGCCTTGGTTTTGAAATCTGGCGGCAACGCTGTTGATGCGGCCATTGCGACCGCATTAGTACAGACAGCCGTTGATCCGTTTATGTCAGGTATCGCGGGATTCGGATCTATGCATGTGTATCTGCCTGAGACTGATACACATCAATGTCTCGATTTCCATGCCCGCGCACCCGGCAGCGTCACACCCGATATGTGGGCCGACAAGTTGGTCGAGGAATGTGAAGACGGTTTTGGGTTTATTCTTAAGGGCCGTGTTAACGAAATTGGATATCAGTCTATTGCAACGCCAGAAAGCCTTCGTGCCTATGCTACGGCATTGGAGAAATGGGGCACAAAAAGCCTGGCAGAAGTTATTCAACCGGCTATCGAATGCCTTGAAAAAGGCTGGATGATCCGCCCGCATGTTCGACGTTTCTGGGAACAAGTTGAACCCGGTGGCCGCGTTGAGCATATTGAATATCTGCGAAGTTCACCCGCAACCGCAAAAATTTATCTCAATGCCGATGGATCTATGAAGAACATGGGCGATATTCTTCACAACCCGGATATGGCAAAAACGTATCGTCGCATTGCTGAAGCCGGTGCTGAAGATTTCTATGAAGGCGAGATCGCCGGAAAGATTGTCGAAGACATGGAGGCCAACGGCGGCCTGATTTCTGCAAGCGACCTTAAGAATGCAAAACCAGAGGACACCGAGCTTCTGTGGACGGATTACCGAGGGTATCAGGTTGCATCCAGCCCACCACCTGGTGGCGGCATCATGGTACTGCAGATGCTCAATATCCTAGAGAACTTCGACCTCGCTGCGATGGGACATAATAGTCCAGACTACATTCGCACCGTTGCTGAAGCGATGAAGATCGCCACAGTGGACAAAGACAACCATGTCGGCGATCCACGCTTTATCGATATTCCGGTTGAGCGTTTGATGTCCAAAGAATATGCCAAGGAAATGGCTGACAAAATTAAATCTGGTGAGAAGACACACGTGCCGCGCTTGCAAAAAGGCGAAGATCAAAAAGAAACAACGCATGTTTGTGCCATTGATAATGCTGGCAACTGCGTCAGCATGACCCACTCGCTTGGCATGCCTTCTGGTGTTGTTACTGAGGGTCTTGGTTTTGTTTACAATGGCTGTATGGGTGTATTTGATCCACGTCCCGGCAAGACCGGC
>DGOK01000066.1 GCA_002389385.1 Rhodospirillaceae bacterium UBA4468
GGCGAAGGTGCCGTGCCAAAACGTGCATACCAAATCATCCAGGGTTCAGTTGAACTGACCCGAGATGTCGATGGTATGTCGATGCCGACGGCTGTCCTGGATCGTGGTGCTTTGATCGGCGCGGACGAACTTGTTGATGGTCGGCCGATGGATGATACCGCGCAAGCCCTTGGTAACCTTAAGGTTGAGGAAATCTCAAAAAAACAGGCGGCGCGTCTTCTGGGGAAGGTTGCGCCGCAAGCAAAGAAATCAAAACCTGCGACGGCCGCATCTGAAAAACAACGCGATGCCCACTCGCCGCGCGCACTTGTCGCCTTGTCCGCAAACACAGATCCGCAATTTGTCGAAGAAGATCATGCGTCGATGGTGCTTAAACCGGGTTTACTGCGGCGAATCCTAAAACCTGATTTTGCTGATGTTTATGACCGTTTGGAGGTCAAAATCTCTGTTCTTGAGGGTGAAATTGGTGAACAAGCAAGCGCGCACCTGATTGCCGAGTTAAATAAACGCCGTGGTATTCGGGCCAAGGCGATGAATGCGAAGGTTTCCCTGCAGTTTGATGGAGACCCGATTGAAGCCATGCGTGATTTGAAACGCGCTGGTGAACGCTGGCTCGTTGATAATGGCGGTGATGTTTTAGTTTGGGGCGCTGTCACTGAGACCGGCGACCTGATCCATCTGAGATTCTTTGTTCGAGACGATAAATTGGTCGATCAGTTTCGAATGGGTGATGGTTGGACGCTGTTGGTCCTGCCTTTGCCTTTAGATGCGGCTGCGGCACACAGACTTCATGCAACGTTGCTTTCGGCTATTCGTACTAAAGTTGCGGGTA
The DNA here is from genome assembly GCA_002389385.1 of Rhodospirillaceae bacterium UBA4468. Lineage (GTDB taxonomy): Bacteria > Pseudomonadota > Alphaproteobacteria > Rhodospirillales > Casp-alpha2 > UBA4479. The sequence continues at coordinate 833 of DGOK01000066.1, forward strand.
AGCAACTTACTGTGCGCCGGGATTTGGAAGTTCTATTGGACGAAGCCCGTGAATATCTGACGGAAGATACTGGCCATCTTGATCCATTGGCGCGGGCTGAAGACCAAGCGACGATTGCCCGTATCTTTGCGAACGCAACAAAGTTTACCCGGCGTGCTGAAGATGCACGAGCTGCGACGCTGTTACTGGACAAGGCGCTCGAGACATTTAGCGCTGATGGCACACCGCTGGAATGGGCGTTGGCGCACCGGGACCGGGCGTTCTTAGGGCAGTTCATTGCCGAGCGTGCGAACGATACGGACGCCTTGCGGAACTCCATCGTTGATCTTGAAGCAGCATTGAGTGTGTTAGGGCCATCGTCATTCCCGTTTGATTATGCGGCGCTAAATGATCGTCTTGGCATGGCGCTGTACAGACTGGATTTCGATAATGGAGATACCGCAACACTTGAGCGGTCCCTGCGCGCCTTCCAGGATGCGCTGACCGTATACGATAAACGAAAGACACCGAGCGAATGGGCTGAGGCCATAGGGCATTTTGGGCAAGTGGCCCTTGTGCTTGGGCGTGAGAACAGAAACCCACGAATGCTGTTGAAGGCCATCGAAGCCTGCAATGCCGTTGTGTCCGTGCGTGATCGCAAGCATATGCCCCTGCATTGGGCATCGGCTCAAAACAACCTGGGCTCCGCACTTTTTCTTTATGGGCAAATTTCTGGTGATAGTGACGCGCTTCGTGGTGCTGGCGATGCATTCCAGACGGCGCGTGCCATTTATATTGAGAAGGGCGCAGATCGCTTGGCAGGGATTGCCAAAAAGAATCTGCGGCATGTTGAAAAGGCATTAAACCGTAAGGTCACTAAGAAGCGTCCACCCGACTTGCCTTGGGAAGAACAGGCTGAGAGTCCGCCCGCATTGCCATGGGAAATGGGACCTGGCGCTTCTGGTCCAAAACTTAAAAAAGTTATTCCGAGTAAGGCCGGTACGTGGCGCGACGACCGCCTGCGCTGAGATAAATCGATCACCTAAGCTTGAAAGCAAGCCTGCCCGGGTGTATTTCCACTTTATGAGTAATGATACAAAACCACTGGATATCAATGGCATCGTCTGGCGACAGCCTGATGGCGAACTCGTGTCTTGCGAGGAAAAGCTCGTATTGCTGTGCGAAAACCTCGAAGAAATCCGCCAGGAATGCCAGGACGCTCTAGAGGATGCCGTGCTTATGGGCTGCGATGAAACTCAAGTGCGTGACGTGCTGGAAAAGCTTGCCCGCACAATTGAAAACCCATACCCACAAAAATAATTTTGTTTAAGCCTTCGATGCGTAGTGCTTGACGATATCTGTCGCGCTGACCATCCCAGCCAGATAGCCGTCATCGAAGATGGGTACGTGACGGATGCGACGCTCGGCCATGACTTTCGCAATATCGACAGCACGGTCTTCGTTCTTACATGTGTGGACATCACGCACTATGAAAGCATCGGTGGGCATGTTGAGTGCATCATTACCATGCTCGTAGATCGCACGGATCACATCGCGCTCGGAAATGACACCTGCAAGACCGCCATCTGCACCGATGATGAGAACCAGGCCAATTTTTTTCTGCAAGATATTCAACAGCTTCGCGCAACGGTCTGCCCGCTTTGACATGGAAGATGCCATCAGCGTTTCGTCCTTTGACATCATTCACAGTGGTGTCGTCATAGGCGCGTCTGCGTTTTTCCTGGGTCATCAGTCAGTCTTTCTCATTGGCGATATGCTGGAGGGTGTCCTTCAACCGATTATCCAATTGGGTCAACGCATGTTGCCCCGTCCCAGCATATTTGTTGATCGAAGTGTCTTTTGCGACGGAGCCATTAGCGATACCCTGCATGAATGGATTTAAAGCATTTAAAAACGCTGATCGCGATTGCAGAAAATGGGTCGTTCGCCGCTGCGGGGGAGGCGATTGGGTTAACGCAATCTGCCATCAGCTTGCACGTAAAGTCACTCGAAGATGAACTAGAGACCAAACTTTTTGACCGCACCACAAGGCCGCCTCGGCTTAATACGCGGGGGCGCAATCTGATTGACCGGGCGCGTACCATCGTCGAGCAATGTGAAGGTTTGAGCGATATCGCGACGGGGGAGGCCTTTAGTGGCAGCCTGGATATAGGTTCTGTGCCAACGCTCCTATCTGGTATTCTGCCCCCTGCACTGAGTGCAATTCGCGGAAGCCATCCGGACATTCGTATTCGTGTTTCCAGTGGTCTGTCGGCTGACCTTGTTGGTCGCGTGCATAAGGGAGAACTGGATGTCGCGGTCGTGACGGAGCCGTCACAACTTCAAACTGGCCTGAGTTGGCATATGTTTGCGAAAGAGCCTTTGATGGTTATTGCCCCTGAAGGAACCGTTGGCGAGACGGACCGAGAGCTTTTGGATGCGGGGCCATTTATCCGGTTTCAGCGCTATGCCTGGGCCGGTCGTTTGATTGACACGCACCTTAAAGATCGGGGTATCCGCGTGCATACGGGTATGGAAATCGACTCACTGGAAGCGATTGCATCAATGGTAAAGCATGGGCTCGGTGTTTCGGTTGTGCCTGATCGTGCTGCTGCTGATCTGCCCAGCGGCATCAAGAAAGTCCCGTTTGGTGACCCGCCATTATGCCGTATCATCGGCGTTGTTGAGCGGCGGGACAATCCAAAAATTCATCTCATTCGTGCCTTGGTTGAGATTTTGAGCGATCTCGCTGGAGATAAAGGAGTTTGAGGGTTCCTGCATTATTATGATTTATGCTCATGTTAATGAGAATAATAATTCGTTTTTATCAAGTAAACATATCGATTAAAACTAATGACGTTAGCAATCACGTCGTCTAACCCAGAGGAAAATTACATGACTGAAGTTACTGGCCCACTCGATGGCATTCGTATCCTTGACCTTACACGTATTCTGGCTGGGCCAACGTGCACACAGCTATTGGGTGATCTGGGTGCTGATATTATTAAAATCGAAAAGCCAGTGGTTGGAGATGATACCCGGAGTTGGGGCCCTCCATACCTAAAGGATAAGGATGGTAACGATACGCGTGAAAGCGCCTATTACATGGGATCCAACCGTAACAAGCGGTCGGTCTCTATTGATATTGCAAAACCTGAAGGCGTGCAGCTGATCAAAGATATGCTGCCAACGTGTGATGCGATTTGTCATAACTTTAAAGTTGGTGGCCTGGATAAATACGGTCTTGGTTACGAAGATATTCATGCAGAGTTCCCGGACCTCGTATATTTACATATTTCTGGATTTGGCCGGACAGGTCCTTATGCCAAGCGTGCTGGTTACGACATGTTGGCACAGGGCATGGGGGGCATCATGAGCTTAACGGGCCCTGTTGATGGCGATCCACATAAAGTTGGTGTCGGTATCTCGGACGTGATGTGCGGCATGTATGCAACGACAGCGCTTTTGGCAGCACTGCGTCACCGCGACAAAACCGGGCAGGGGCAGCTCATAGATTTGGCGTTGCTGGATTCACAGGTTGCCTGGCTTATCAACGAGGGTGTGAATTACCTGACCCATGGCAAAGAGCCAGTTAGACGCGCCAATGCGCACTCAAATATTGTCCCTTATGATGTTTTCCCGACCGCTGACGGTTACGTGATTTTGGCTATTGGTAACGATGGCCAGTTTCAGCGGTTCTGTGAATTTGCAGGTAAACCGGAAGTCGCGACGGATCCAAGATTTTTAACAAATGATATGCGGGTACGTAACCGTGATGACATCACGCCTTTGATGCGACAGATGACTGCGATGAAAACTACAGATGAATGGGTCGAAGGACTTGCACCTATTGGTGTACCTTCAGCACCCGTGAATACGGTGCCTCAGGCATTTGAAGACCCTCAAATCAAGCACCGTGAAATGTCGATCGCAATGGACCACCCAGCGTCGGGTGATGGTAAATGCCAGTTGATTGGCAATCCGATCAATTTGTCTGAAACACCTGTAACGTATCGCCGCCCACCGCCGATGGTTGGTGAACACACGGACGAGATACTGAACGATTTATTAAATCTAGATTCTGACGCGCGCCAAAAGTTGCGTGACGACGGCGTCATTTAAAGGAGATTGAAAGCATGTTTAATCTGACTGAAGAACATCTCGAACTTCAAGCTGCTGCACGCGCACTGGCCACTGGCGTTATTGCTGAACGCGCCGCCGAAGTTGACCGGACTGAAGCCTATCCATGGCATAACGTCGAAGAGCTGACCAAGGCCGGGTTTATGGGCATGACTATTCCGACGGAATGGGGCGGTCGTGGCTTCACCTTTTTGCATGCAGTTTTAGTCGTCGAAGAAATGGCCAAAGTGTGCGGTGTAACTGCACGTATTGTTGTCGAAGCCAATATGGGCGCAGTCAGTGCGATCATGCGCTATGGCTCAGATGAACAGCGCGCATTAGCGGCCAAACTGGTTCTTGCAGGCGACAAGCCGGCGATCTGTATAACCGAGCCCGATGCCGGAAGTGCGGCCACAGACATGACTACGACGGCTGTCAAAAAAGGCGACACGTATGTGATCAACGGACGTAAGCACTGGATCACAGGTGGCGGCGTCTCGAAACTTCATCTGATTTTTGCCCGTGTCATTGAAGACGGCAAAGAAATGGGTATCGGTGGTTTTATCGCCGTTAGAGACGAGCCAGAAGGTTTGCGTGTTGGTACGCGTGAACCTGCGATGGGCCTTCGTGGCATTCCTGAATGTGAGATGATCTTCGAAGACTTGGTTGTGCCTGAAAGCATGGCCCTCATTCCACCAGAAGGTATCAAGCGTGGCTTTGCTGGCTTGATGAACGCCTATAATTCACAGCGTGTGGGTGCGGCGACGGTGGCTATGGGGATCGCTCAAGGCGCCTATGAACAGGCGTTGAATTTCTCGCAAGAGCGCGAACAATTTGGTCGGCCAATTTGTGAGTTCCAGGGGTTGCAGTGGATGCTGGCAGATATGTCAGTGGGCCTCGCAGCGTCACAAGCGTTAATCTATAAAGCCGCGGCATCTGCAGAAACAACACAGGGGGGCTTTCCGGATATGTTGATGGCGGCTCATGCTAAAATTCTGGCAGCTGATACGGCGATCAAAGTCACATCGGACGCACTCCAGGTGTTTGGTGCAGCCGGGTATTCTCGAAACCGCCCCATGGAACGCATGTACCGTGATGCACGCATGTTCACGATTGGTGGCGGCACAGCACAGGTTCTGAGGAACCTCGTTGCAGGTCAAATCCTGGATCGTAAATTTCCACAAACCCGCGATGGTTACGTTAAATAGAACGGTCATGTTGAAACTGCTGAATATCTCTTCATCTCTCTAGACGACACTGGACCTATGCCATGACGACAGCTGCAGAAATCATCGGACAACGGCTTTATGACGCAGGGTGCCGACATGCTTTTGGCATTCCCGGCGGCGAAGTCCTCTATCTGATGGATGGATTAGAGAAGGCTGGTATCCAGTTCCATTTGGTCCGTCACGAAAACCCTGGCGGCTTTATGGCTGAGGGTACGTATCATGCAGATGGTGCACCTGGAATTTTGGTTGCGACTATTGGGCCCGGTGTTGTGAACGCCATCAACGTGGTTGCCAACGCTTGGCAAGATCAAGTCCCGATGATTTTCCTGACTGGGTGTGTTGATGCAAGCGAAGCCGAAAAATATACGCATCAGGTTTTTGATCATACCAAAGTCATCGAGCCGATCTCTAAGGCATCAATGGTGCTCGCTGATGGTGCAGTCGATGTGATAATTGATAAAGCCGTGACAATCGCGATGAGTGATGCGCCGGGACCTGTGCACATTGATGTGCCAATCGGGCTTGCTGGTGCTGAGACCAAACCAACAGGTTTCCCAAGGCACAATCCACCTGCCAAAACGGCACCCGCACCCGGGCCGGATCTAGATGCGGCGAGGGCAGCTATTGCCAATGCAAAGCGGCCCCTCATGATTGCTGGTGTCGATGTCTTGCATCACGATGCCGCGGCGATTGTTGAGGATGCCGCGCGTCGTTTATCAATGCCTGTGATCACGACCTATAAAGCCAAAGGTATTATCCCGGAAGATGACCCGCTTGCACTTGGCGGACACGGATTGTCACCAAAGTCATATAAGACGTTAAAGCCAATGATAGACGCTGCTGACCTTATACTTCTTGTTGGCTATGATCCGATTGAGATGCGGATTGATTGGCGTAATGCTTGGGGTACAGGCGTTGATGGCAAGATGGTGATTGAAGTTACCGGTCATGCGAACAGACATTTCGTACATCAATCTGATATCAGTTTTATTTGTGATGTGGGTGCAGGCATGGTCGCGTTAACAGACGGGATTGCCGCTGATGCGACGTGGCCTGACGGAGACGTCAGCACCATGAAGGATGCTCTGCGCGCCAACTTCCCCAGAGACGAAGAGTGGGGACCCGCAGCGGTCATTGATGCCGCGCGCAATGTCTTTCCAAGAGACGGTTTCGCCGCAGTTGATACAGGCGCACATCGTATTTTACTTAGCCAGCAATGGGAATGTTACGCGCCTCGGACCCTGACGCAGTCGACGGGTTTGTGCACGATGGGATGTGCAATGCCGATGGCACTTGGCCACAAGATCGCAAACCCTGATCAGCCCGTAATTGCTTTCACTGGGGATGGTGGGCTTGAGATGATTATGGGTGAATTGGCGACACTACGTGATCATCAACTTCCCGTTATTGTTATCGTGTTTGTCGATCAATCGTTATCGCTGATTGAACTGAAACAACGCGCGAACGCTCAAGAGAACTTAGGTGTCGATTTTGGCGGCACTGATTTTGCGGCTGTTGCGAATGTCATGGGGGGTGTCGGCGTAACAGCGACCAACCGTGGCGATCTTGAGGATGCGATTAAAGCTGGATTAGAGGCGGATACGTTTACGCTTATTGCGTGTCCAATTGGGCGTAAAGCTTACGACGGCCGATTTTAAGACGGTCGTCTATTCGGCCTTGTTTCCTTCGTATAATCGATCTTTGTTGCCGATATGATCGAGCGTGCTCGAGACGCCAACAACCGTATCGTCACCCAGCGTCACGACGAGCGAGTTCAGTGACCCCTCAACCGCGTTAATTGTTTGGACGATATTCGCAATACGTTGGCCTGTAACTTGATGAGCATGGCAGGCATTAGATATCGTCGTCGACGCATCTTCCAAGGCAACAAAATGCTGTCATGCGCCTGAATATTTAATTTCAGCGCCAAGTTTTTCAGTTATAGCTGAAACAATCTCTGCGGCATCCAGAATTTTTCTTGTGGCTTTTTTTGAATCCTCTGCAATTGCATTGAGCTGATCTGCGGCCGTATCAAGGAACCCGCCATTGCTGTCAGGTTGTCGAACGTTCGCAAGTTCCGTACGCATTTTTTGTACGAGCTTAAATAATTGCAGAACTTCTTTTTCGAGTGATTTACCTGAATCAAATGTAGCCATCGGTCTGGTCTCCTCCTGAGCAGAGATGGTAACCTGATAATAAGTGTGTGCAAAACCCTAGAATAAACAATTGGGTACACCTATCTCCCTATTCTAACTAGGAGGTTCTAATGGCCGAGAAGATTACAAAAACTGAAGACGAGTGGATGAAGCAGCTTGGTTATGAAGCTTTTAAGGTTGTCCGCATGAAAGGCACTGAACGTGCGGGGACTAGCCAATTGAATGGCGAGAAACGCGACGGCACTTTTGTGTGTTCTGGATGCGGCGCCCCGATGTTTGCTTCAGACGCCAAGTTTGAGTCCGGCACAGGCTGGCCGAGTTTCTATCAACCCGTTGCCGATGATGCGATTGAGGAAGAGGTTGATAAAGGGTTCTTTATGACTCGCACCGAAGTGCATTGCGCCACGTGTGACGGCCATTTGGGTCACGTATTCCCAGATGGTCCGCAACCTACCGGTCTGCGTTATTGCATCAATGGGGTGTCGTTGAAGTTTGAACCTGAGACCTAACATCTAAATGTTATAATTTGGGTCAATCGTCCATCGTTACGAATTTTGGTAAGGCTTGAATGCACTTAATCCATGCCTGGATTGCGGGATAGTCTGACAACTTATACCCCCCTTCTTCAGCGACGTGAGTGTAAGCAAACAAAGCAATATCAGCAATCGTGGGGGCACCGCTGACCAACCAGATATTGCGCTCAAGATGCTTGTCCATAATTGCTAATGCGGCTTCACCGTTGGCGCGCTTGGCGGCAATTCGCGCTTTTTGGGCAGGATTGATGGATTCCAAATAATTCCAAAATCTAAGGGTCGCAACATTGGGTTCGTGGGAATACTGCTCAAAGAACATCCAGCTGAGCACTTCTGCACGTATCAGGCGGCCTGTTGGCAGCCAGGAACTCCCGTCCGCAAGATAATGCAGGATCGCATTTGATTCGATGAGCCTCGACCCATCATCCAGAACCAATAAAGGGATGCGCCCGTTCGGGTTAAGTTTAAGAAATGCTGGTGTGCGGGTTTCTGCTTTG
>DGOK01000061.1:0-11467 GCA_002389385.1 Rhodospirillaceae bacterium UBA4468
CTCAGGTGATGCAAAATCAAGATAATCGATCGGTGTATTCTCAATCACTGTTAAATCACGTGACGGATCAACATTGGTTGAGAGCGCCCAAATCACATCATTCCAGTCGCGCGCATTGATGTCCTCATCAACAACGATGACAAACTTTGTGTACATAAACTGTCGTAGATATGACCAAACGGCCATCATCACCCGCTTGGCATGACCGGGATAAGCTTTCTTCATGGAAACCACGGCAACACGGTACGAACACCCTTCTGGCGGCAACCAGAAATCAACGATTTCCGGAAATTGCTGTTGCAGTAACGGCACGAACACATCGTTAAGCGCTTCACCTAGAACCGCAGGCTCATCAGGCGGACGCCCCGTATATGTAGACAAGTAAATCGGATTTTTGCGCATCGTCACGGCAGTAACAGTGAACACAGGGAACGGCTCAACCGAATTATAATATCCGGTATGGTCACCATAAGGGCCTTCGTCAGAATAATCACTAAGCGACACAGTGCCCTCGATAACGATTTCCGCCGAAGCCGGCACTTTAAGCGGCTGCGTAATACAATCGACCAGATCCACCTTCTTGCCACGAAGCAGGCCCGCAAATTGATATTCTGACAATGTATCAGGCACCGGTGTAACCGCTGCCAAAATTGTCCCTGGATCAGCGCCGAGAACGGCTGCAGCTGGTAACGGTTCAGGCTTTTCTGATTTCCATCTTTGATGATGCTGCGCCCCGCCCCTATGTTTAAGCCAGCGCATCAGCGTTGTGTTCTTGCCTGTGACCTGCATTCGGTAAATGCCCAGATTAAAGCCATCTCGCCGATCGTCACCAGGACCTTTCGTGACAACGAGTGGCCAGGTTATCAATGGTGCCGGCTCGCCCGGCCAGCAGGTCTGGATAGGCAGCTTGGACAAGTCGATATCATCGCCCGTCATCACCACTTCCTGACAATAAGCCGTCGTGGCGTCTTTCGGCTTCATTGCCATCACAGTCTTCAAAAGAGGCAACATCTCAACGGCTTCACGCCAGCCACCCGGGGGCTCTGGTTGGCGAAGAAACGCAAGGGTTTCGCCGACTTCGCGAAGCTCAGACGGTTCGCGGTTCATGCCCCACGCCACACGTTCAACTGTACCAAATAAATTCACCAGCACAGGCATATCCGACGGAGTGCCGTCAGCTTTGATGACGTTTTCGAAAAGAATCGCCGGGCCACCCTCAGCAATCACACGCGTTTGAATTTCAGTCATTTCAAGAACGCTAGACACAGGCTTGCTCACGCGCACAAGTTTTCCTGATTCTTCCAAGCGTTGCATGAACTCTCTTAACGACGCATAAGCCATAAATGACGCTCCTTTTCTGGCGCAAAGTTGCCCCGTTACCCCCCTTACGGTCAAGCACGGTCGAAATTTCGCCAAAGTCAGCCCCGAGCATTGGCAATCAATGGGTTAACCGTCTAAAGTCCGGCTTGGGTATATGGGATTGCGCCATCAAAAGCGCGCACCAGCAGGACAAGCGGAAATATGGCCGACGGGATTACTGATACCAATGAAGTGCTTAGCGCTTCAAGCCTTCAACGTCTGATTGATATTGGCATCGCACTTTCTGCAGAACGTGACACCAACGTTCTGATGGAAACGATTCTGCTTGAAGCCAAGAGCTTATCCAACACCGACGGTGGAACGCTTTATATACACACAAAAGACAATCGTTTGCGCTTTGAAATCATGCGCACCGATAGCCTGGACATCGCCATGGGCGGTACAACAGGGAAAGATATAAACTTTCCACCATTGGCACTTTATGACGCTAAAACCGGCGAAGAAAACCATAAAAACGTGGCCTCAGCTGCGGCTTTGACTGGCAAATCAATCAATGATCCAGATGCCTACGAAAGTGACGACTTCGATTTTTCGGGCACTAAGAAAATTGACGAAGGTACTGGATACAGATCGAAGTCATTTTTGTGTGTGCCCTTAAGGAACTCTCAAGAAGAAGTTATCGGCGTGTTGCAGCTCTTGAATGCTGTTGATATCGAACAATACATGCCCAAAGCTGACGCTGGGGACGACTAATAGCATATGGTTGAGATCTACGTCGATGCCGATGCCTGCCCTGTCAAAGACGAAACTGTCAGTGTCGCTGCCCGGCATAACCTCAAAACAATTATGGTTTGTGATGGTGGGATCCGCCCCTACCCAAGCGACATGGTTGAACTGGTCATCGTCGCCCAAGGCGCTGATGCCGCTGATGACTGGATTGCAGACAATATCAAAACTGCGGATGTATGCGTGACCAATGATATTCCTCTGGCAGCAAGATGCCTGGAGAAAGGTGCGCTGGCCATAAAGCCAAATGGAGAGCCCTTCACCGAAAGCAGTATTGGCATGGCTTTGGCGAACCGCGAATTGATGCAGGGGCTCCGCGAAACAGGACAGATTACCGGTGGCCCACGCCCCTATGGCAAAAGTGATCGTTCTGCGTTTTTGAATACGCTTGAGACGACCGTGCAAAAGGCACTGCGCAATTAACACATCAAATGTCGTTCATGAAATTGACAACACCTGCGCCTAAGGCGCATCATCTTAAAGTGAAGGTTCCTCGGGAAAGACGATAAAGTCTTGGGGACTAATAGGGAACACGGGAACGATCTACCCATCAGGGGATTTATACCCGGGCTGCCCCCGCAACTGTAAGCGGTATGCCGAGAGTTAAATGTCACTGATCTTAAAAGATTGGGAAGGCGACTTAAGGTAATTACCCGCGAGCCAGGAGACCTGCCTTTGCATCGGACGACATGTGTCGCCGGTAAATTTAAATCGAACTCGGAGGGAGTTATGATGGATCAAGTTCAACAAGCTTCAATTACGACACCACTATCATTACAGCAACGCGTTACAGCAGCACTCTGTGCATTAATGCTTGGAAGTTTTCTTGTATTTGGCGTCGGCATGGCCAACTCAGATACACTCCACAATGCAGCACACGACGGCCGGCACGCTTTCGCATTTCCTTGCCACTGATCTCTATCTGAGGACAAGTCTATGATTGGACGGATTTTTCTGGCTGCGCTCGCGGCTGGCTTGCTTGCTGGTGTCTTCGTTTCAGGCGCTCAAATGTTAAAAGTTGTTCCCTTAATTCATATGGCTGAGCAGTACGAAGGCGAATCCCCTAATCCTGCGCCTCATAGTCACAATAGCGCGTCGACAGACGCGCACCACCATCATGGTGACGCTTGGGCGCCAGGAGACGGCTTTGAGCGCATGGCGTTTACCGTTTTGACCAATATCCTCGCAAGTGTTGGCTTTGGGCTTTTACTTGCAGCAGGCATGGCACTACGCGGCCAACTTGTCGGTTGGCGCAACGGTATTATCTGGGGTGGATGCGGGTATCTTGCATTCTCCTTCCTCCCTGCCTTGGGCTTACCGCCTGAATTACCAGGCATGGCAGCGGGTGATCTTGCCGGACGTCAAACCTGGTGGCTCATGACTGCGGCTTCTTCAGCTGGCGGTATCGCATTGATTTTATTGGCCCCAAAATGGGCTTTCCGTGTGCTGGGTGCGGCTTTGTTAATCATGCCGCATTTTGTTGGCGCGCCGCACCCCCATGAGTTCGATAGCAACGTTCCTGCAGAACTCGCAGCACAATACGTCACTGCTTCCCTTGTCACAGCAGGCTTGTTCTGGCTGCTTTTAGGCGGACTTGTAGCGCAGTTCATTGATCGCGGGCTATCCGCCGAATGAGCTTAAACTGGGAAGATACGAGCACAGATAAGGCCGAGCGCTTAACCCGAGCGCTTGGCTATCCGTACCCCATCCCGGATCATTCTTATGTCGTTTATAATGGTGACGTCTCGCCGATGCTCAGAGACCAAGCGGCGCATTTGCGCGAAGGTCGAAGACCTGTGTTGGCTGTTGGCTCAAATCAATCACCAGCACAAATCATCCGCAAGTTTAACGGCCCCGATTGGCCAAATGTCCCTTGCGAACGCTGCACCATGCATGATTTCGATACCGTCTTTTCCACACATATCGCACACTACGGATCTATCGCCGCAGCCCTTCATCCATCACCCGGAACCAAAGTGAATTTATTCATAAACTGGCTCCATGAACACCATATGGATCGCATGCATGCCACGGAGTTAGGTAATGAGAACTATGTGTTTGCAGAACTCGAAGACATTAAAATAGAAACTGACTTTGGCTTGGAGCTCTCACAGATATTCTTTTATCTTGGCAATGCCGGCGCTTTTGCACCAGGTGGCTCCCCTATTCCACTTGCTGAAGTCGCTGCAGAAGGACGGAATTGGGAGGCGCTTGATCAATTAGGCGTTCAAGAAAAACTACACCAGTTGCTTGCCTTTGAAGACGGCTTAGACGAATTCATTGCAAGCTCGATAAGCGATAGCGACTTACGACAACAACGAGCAAACTTTATGAATAGTCACACCGTTTCATTCGGACACCCATCGTTAAAGGTGATTAAGAAGTAAAACGGGACAGAAATAACTTATTTATCCAATAGGTCATATTTTGATGAAAAAGAACGCTGTTTCATGGCACCTCGCCTTTCCACTCATTTTATTAATTCTTCTTATTTCTGCGTGTCAAACGATCGACAAAACACGCTCTGACCTGCCTGCATCCAAAGACCAAAGCCTTACAATCATGTCGTACAATATCCGCCTTGGCCTTGGCCAAGAAGACCATAAGGGCGATATATATCGAATGCCGTGGGGAAGAAATCTTGACGCTGTTATCGCTGCTATTCGTGCTGGAAATGCTGATATTATTGGACTTCAGGAGGTTGCCGGCGTCCCAAAAGCGCGAAAAATTGCTGACGCACTTAATATGAATTTCGTTTTTGAATGGCGTCAGACCAGTAGTTCTCGATTACCCTGGTGGGGAGTCGCTATCTTGTCTCCCCATCCGATCATCTCATCACGCGGCGCACAAATTAGCACTGGGCGTGGAAACACGCGCCACATTATTCTGGCAAATATTACCTCGCCAAACGGCCAAGTGACTGTAGTCAATATTCATAAAGATAAAGATCTGAAAGATGGCTTATCTTTTGAAAACATACTCAAAGAAATCGAAGCCGAAAAAGATTCCGTTCTTTTAATTGGCAACCTTAACGTCAAACCGAATGATCCCAGGTTAGCGTCATTCCTTAAGGAATTTACAGATACGGCAAAGGCTGCGCCGACCAAAACAGCACGTGAGGCCGAAGCACGCGGAACATTTGTTCGCTCAAAGCAACGACGGATTGATTACGTGTTTTCCGAAACGAGTAAGTTTCATGTTCTTGATGCTTTTCTGCTCACAAAGGAATACCAATCCGCTTCCGATCACATCGCATATGTCGTAAAAGTGAAATTAATAAAATGACTAAAATAAAAGCCATCATTTTTGACCTTGGTGGCGTGCTTATCGATTTCTCAGGGATGACCGACATCAGATCGATGATGCGCAAAGATCCTGGCCTGGATGCGATACGTCCCCGGTGGATTACTTGCCCAACAATTTCCGCTTTCGAGCGAGGCGAAATATCCTCAGATACATTTGCATCAGAGTTTACTCAAACTTGGGACCTACAGATAGAGCCTGATGATTTTATCAGTGTCTTTAAATCATGGATTAAGGGGACACTTCCGGGCACAGAACAGCTTTTGGTATCACTCAGGCCTCATTACACCCTCGCCTGCTTAAGTAATACCAATCCGCTTCATTGGTCACAGATGATGCATGACATAGGCTTGTATTCACAGTTGGATCAACATTTTGCATCACACACTTTGGGGCGCATGAAGCCAGACCCGAATGTATTTGCCGACGTCTGCGCAGAGATGGGCTTTGCGCCAAGCGAGGTGGTCTTCTTCGATGATGGCGTTGAGAATATAGAAGGGGCTAAACAGGCTGGCCTCAGCGCTTATCAAGTTCAGAGCCCTGGCGATATTACCATGAAATTGAAAGCACTTGGCCTGATGTCACGCAGCTGACAGAACCTTAAACACAACAATCTCAGTCTTTTATTAAAGTTGGTTTTTCGCCCGCAATCGTCACCCGGTGCATGACCCGGCGAAAGCCGTGATAGTCATTAATTGGATTATGCTGTGAGGCATAATTGTCCCAGAACGCCATAGAGCCGGGCGTCCAATTAAATCGACAGGTAAATTCTGGTCGGGTCTGGTGTGCATAGAGGAACTTTAATAATGGCTCGCTCTCTTCTAACGTCAGTTCTTTAAAACGTTCGGTATGCCCGGAATTCACATAAAGCGCTTTTCGTCCTGTCCGCGGATGTTTGATGACGGCTGGGTGCTCCGCAATCAGTGCTTTTCGCTCAACGCCATCTTCTTTAATCCGGTCCTCACGTGTGCGTGTGACTTCTGCTTTTGCAGAATTCTGCATCAAGGTCAGCGTCTCTAGATACCCCTGCAAACTCGGCGACAATGTCTCATAAGCCATGTGCATGTTCGCAAAAAGTGTATCCCCACCATATGGCGGCAGTTCAACAGCATAAAGCATCGCCCCCATCGGTGGCTTTTCTAGATACGTCGTGTCCGCATGCCAGATACCACCAAAGTTCACCCGCTCGTCCGCATTTTTGACGACGGGCACAACCTCATCAGAGCCATCCAGGCCCTTCACCATCGGATAAGGGATCAAGGCGCCAAATCGTGCGGCAAAGGCTGCCTGGCGCTTAGGTTCGAGGTTCTGGTCCCTAAAAAAGATCACATGATGTTCGTTTAAAGCTTCAGTAATCTCATCAATGACGTCTTGGTCTAAATCCTCAGACGTATCCACGCCAAAAATCTCAGCACCGATCGTGCCAGCCAATCGTTTAACCTTTATGTGGTTGTATTCATTGAAAAATTTAGGTGGTTCCCAGTCGCTCAACATGATTTTTATATTCTCCAGAGGGGATATTTGGATAAAAAGCTCATATAGCCTAAACCGGGCAATAGAGTTCGGCAATTACGTATTGGCGAATCCGGGACATTGATTGTCGCGAAATGCCAAGCGGTGGCATCGATATAATTCTACCGGTTATGATAGCGAACACTGGCCCTGTGGCTCAGAAAATTATAGTGGAGACGTATCAATGTCGAAATTCCAGAAAAAAGCAGATGCCGTAATCATCGGTCTGGGCGGCATCACAGGGGCGTCGGTTGCCCACCACCTGATCGAGCGGGGCTGGGACAACATCATCGGTATCGACAAGTCTGGCATTCCAACTGATATCGGATCAACCGGTCATGCGTCAGATTTCTGTTTCAATACCATGCACGACCAGATGACGATCTTCACAACCAAGTACAGCATTGACTTCTTTGAGAAACGCGGACGGTACTCCCGCATCGGCGGCCTGGAAGTTGCCCGCAAAGACGATGACGAACGTATGCTTGAACTTCAACGGCGCGTAAGTTCAGGCCGCGCATTCGGCAGCCGGGTCGAGATGATCTCTGCCGCCGAGGCCAAAGAGCGCATGCCTTTGCTTGAAGAAGATATGATTCAAGGCGCGCTCTGGGATCCGGATGCAGGCTTGGTGATACCACGGTCCCAAGTGGTCACCGGAGAAATAATCCAAGACGCCGAAGCGACCGGCAAGCTTGAAGTAATCCCGAACAATTCGTGCACAGGTCTGGACATTGAGAATGGCCGTATCAAGGGCGTCGAAACTGAGCGTGGTTATATAGAGACCTCCCATGTTGTCGTGTGCGCCGGTCTTTGGAGCCGTTTGATTGCAGAAATGGTGGGCGAAGACTTGCCCGTGATGCCCGTCGACCATCCCTTGACCTTCTTTGGGCCATACAACGAGTTCGAAGGAACAGGAAAAGATATTGGCTATCCGTTGCTGCGTGACCAGGGTAACTCCGCCTATCTTCGCGACACGGGTGATCCGTTGACATCCGAGGGCGGTCAAATCGAGTGGGGCTACTACGAAGAGACTGAGCCTCGCATGGTGCATCCACGCGACTTGCTTGAAAAAGAACAAGCACGTCTTTCCCCGTCGCAACGTGACCTCGATATAGAACAAGTCATGGAGCCATTGGAGCGAGCGATGGAACTGACGCCTGTGCTCGCTGAATTAGGCTATAACGAAAAGCATTCCTTTAATGGCTTGCTACAGGTCACTGCCGACGGCGGCCCGTCCATTGGTGAATCACCCGACGTGCGCGGACTTTGGTATGGCGTTTCTGTCTGGGTTAAAGATGGTCCTGGCACGGGCAAGGTGATCGCCGACTGGATGACGGATGGACGAACAGAGTTCGATCATAACTCGATTGATTACGCCCGTTATTATCCAATCCAAAAGTCGGAAACCTTCATTCACGATCGCTGCTACGAAACCGCGTTCAAAATTTATAACCCGCCAGTCCATAACCGGGAACCTTATTCCAAGGGCCGAAACCTTCGGTCCGCCCCCTCCTACATCCGCGAGAAAGAATTGGGTGGATACTTCATGGAGATATCCGGCTGGGAACGCGCCCACGGCTATGCATCCAATGAAGCAACGCTGTTAGAGAAATACGCTGACCGCGTCCCAGTGCGAGAGAACGAGTGGGACAACCGCCATTTCTGGCGCGTCTCCAATGCAGAGCATCTCGAGCTTTCCGAGAACGTTGGCATGATCAACCTGTCTCACTTCGCAATTTACGATGTGTCGGGCCGTGATGCAGAAACGCTCATGGAATATGTATCGTCGTCGAAAGTTGCGGGCGACACGCCGGTTGGCAAAGGTGTCTACACCAATTTCCTGGATTCCTGGGGTGGTGTGCAAGCAGACCTGACCGTGCTCCGTTTAGGCGAAGATCGCTTTCGTGTCATCGACGGCGCCGACGCGGGCAACCGGGATTCAACGTATCTGCGGCGCATGACTCAAGATAAGGAATGGACTGTTCATGTCGAAGACCGGACAGATCACTTTGGTTGCATCGGCATTTGGGGCCCCAACGCACGAGAGAACCTTAAGAAGCTTGCTGATAATCCAGCGGGACTTGATATGGAGAATTTCCCCTTTGCTGCCTGCAAGGACTTTACCTTGCGGGGCGTGCCGGTGAAGGGTTTTCGAATTTCCTATGTGGGCGAACAAGGCTGGGAACTTCACTTCCCCCTCTCCTACGACCTCGCCCTTTGGGACATGTTCCGCGACGTCGGCATCACGCCGGTGGGCATTGAGACCTATGCCAATTCACGACGCCTCGAAAAAAGCCTCCGCCTGCAAAACGCTGACCTGCTGACGGAATACAATTTGGTCGAAGCTGGCCTTGCTCGTCCAAAAGTTAAAGCCGCCGATTTTCATGGCAAGGAAGCCTATCTTAAAATTCGTAACCGCGAGCATCAACCTGCAACGTTGTGCACCATGATCGTGACCGACAATATCGATCAAGATGGCGTGGCCCGATATATGCTCGGCAACTGCCCAATCATCGATCCTGCGACAAATGAAGTGCTGGTCGACAGCCAAGGCCGACGATCCTACACCACGTCCATAGCCTTCGGCCCAACCATTGGAAAGAACATCGCCCTTGGGTATCTGCCGCACGAGCATTGTGAAGAAGGCCGTAAGTTGGAGATTGAGTACTTCAATCAAAAGTTCCCAATTGAAGTCGCCGCCGTGGGAAACAAAGCTCTATACGATCCAGCAAATGAACGCATGAAGACATAAACACGATTACAAAATTATACATAATGCATATCAGCCCGTATTTACTCATCTATACTCCGCTTTAACCCCCTGGAATAACGAGAAAATATCGCATTCGGGACAAACATGTCGCATCGTTCTTATATTTTGTCTGCAAATGAACAGCGACAGGGTAAGCTAAGCGCATATTTAAAGATCAAAGACCTCTAATGTGAGGTGTTGCTAGGTGGGAGAATACGCATGGCCGACGAAGAAGATATCGTTCTTTCAGAACTTAATGATGAAGAGCTCGTGCAGCAAATGCATGATGATCTCTATGACGGGCTTGCTGACGAAGTTGTCGAAGGCACTGAGATTTTATTGTCCCGTGGCTGGACCCCTTACGACACTTTGACCAAGGCTCTCGTTGAAGGCATGCGGATTGTCGGCATCGACTTTCGCGATGGCATTCTGTTTGTCCCCGAAGTCCTGATGGCTGCTAATTCGATGAAGTCCGGTATGGGTATCTTACGCCCCCTTCTCGTTGAAACGGGCGCGCCTAAAATGGGTAAGATCGTCATTGGCACTGTCAAAGGCGATATCCATGACATCGGCAAGAACCTCGTCGGCATGATGATGGAAGGTGCTGGCTTTGAAGTTGTGGACTTAGGTATTAATATTGATGTCGACAAATATCTGGCTGCCCTCGAAGAACACGAACCGGATATCCTTGGTATGTCTGCCCTTCTGACAACGACGATGCCCTACATGAAAGTCGTTATCGACACCATGAAGGAAAAAGGGATCCGCAACGATTACATCGTTCTTGTTGGTGGCGCACCTTTGAACGAAGCGTTTGCAGAAAACGTGGGTGCCGATGCATATTGCCGCGATGCTGCCGTTGCTGTTGAGATAGCCAAAGAATGGATGTCGCGACGACAGGGCTCAGCACTGGCTGCGACCTAGATCAGGGCCGGGCGGGTATCATGCGCCCCCTTCTCATCATAGCTTGCGGTGCTCTTGCCCGCGAAGTGGGCTGGGTTATCAAAGCGAATGGCATTGATGGCGTTGACCTGACATGCCTGCCTGCTGAACTCCACAACTACCCAGATCGCATCACGCCTGAAATGGCAGATAAAATTGACGCCAATACGGATAAGTATGAGCGGATTGTGGCGCTCTACGCTGATTGTGGCACGGGGGGAACTCTGGATGCCATGCTGGCGACAAAAAATGTTGAGCGGATTGGCGGACCTCATTGTTATGCATTCTATTCTGGCGAAGACGCTTTCGAAATGATGCATGAAGATGAACTTGGCACTCTTTATCTGACTGATTATCTCGTGCGGTTTTTTGATCGATTGATCATTAAGGGCCTTGGTATTGATCGTCACCCAGAACTTCGCGATGCTTACTTTGGGAACTACAAGCGGCTCATGTATCTGGCACAAACAGAAGATAATTCACTCGTTGAAAAAGCCAAGGATGCTGCTGCAACACTTGGCTTAGAATATGCGTACCGGTTTACAGGATATGGCGGGCTTGGCGATTTTATTGTCGAGCAGGCAAAGAAAGGACATGAAGATGCCGATGGCAACAATAGTTTATTGGCGTGACATCCCGGCTCAGATCATTGTGAAGCAGGGCCGTAAAGCTGTGAAACGTGAGCTATCTGCACGGTTTCAGGAAGCCATTGATATGGCAGCTATGCGCGCGAAAGCCATTGGCACTGATGACTATTTGAACAGCTGGAGACGCGGTGACGGGGCCGAGTGCGGGGATGACCTAGAAGCAGAAGCAGATACGCTAGTTGCGCGCATCGTTGCTGAGTACGAC
>DGOK01000061.1:11614-13116 GCA_002389385.1 Rhodospirillaceae bacterium UBA4468
TTGTTTATAACATCCTCGCTGAGGTGTTTCTCAAGCTTCACCCAGTATGGAACTTTATCGGTTACAAACGGGTCGAACGCCCTGTGGTTTTTGTGGAGAAAGCCGTCAAAGGGTTCCTGTTTGATTGTCGGATGTGTGGCCAATGCGCCTTATCAGATACAGGTATGTCATGCCCGATGAATTGCCCAAAACAGCTCAGGAATGGTCCATGCGGCGGCGTTCGAGAAAATGGTAACTGCGAAGTCGAACCGGACATGCCTTGTGTCTGGGTGCAAGCTTGGGAGGGCAGTCAACGCATGCGTGCCGACACCAGTATCTTAAAAGTCCAAAAACCTGTCGACCAAAGCCTTCGCGACACATCAGCCTGGCTACGTGTCACCGCAGAACGCGCGGCATCTCAGGACGAAAAGCCATGAATACGGACTCACCCGAAGATTTCTCTATTGTCCCCGAAGGCCACTCGTCGCGAGGCCGACTTGAACGTGTTCTTAGACGCGGTGAATTCGCCGTCACGGCAGAATTGAACCCGCCAGATAGCGCAGACCCAAATGAAGTTTATGAGCGCGGGGGCGTATTCGATGGATGGGTTGATGGCATCAATGCCACCGATGGATCCGGGGCGAACTGCCACATGTCCAGTGTTGGCATTTGCGCCCTCCTCACCCGTGTTGGTTATGCGCCAATTATGCAAATCAGTTGCCGTGACCGTAATCGCATCGCCATCCAAGGCGACGTTCTTGGCGCTGCTGCCATGGGTGTATCAAACATCCTATGCCTGACCGGAGATGGTGTTCAGGCGGGCGATCAACCCGGTGCAAAGCCCGTATTTGATTTTGACTGCATGTCATTGGTTAAGACCATTCGGACAATGCGGGATGAAGGCAAATTCCTATCTGGCCGCAAGATCGCTGATCCTCCAAAAGTATTCCTTGGTGCCGCGATCAATCCATTTGCACCGCCTTATGAATTCCGCCCGCTCCGCCTGCAAAAGAAGATCGAAGCTGGGGCCCAATTCGTCCAAAGCCAGTATTGCTTCGATATTCCGCGCCTAAAGGAATATATGAAGCGCGTCTGCGATATGGGGCTTCACGAGCAGTGTTATATCCTCATAGGTGTTGGGCCCTTGGCGTCAGCAAAAACGGCGCGGTGGATCAGATCGAATGTACCTGGCGTGCATATCCCAGACAGTATCGTTGCCCGCCTTGAAGGCGCTGAGAAACAGAAAGTCGAGGGAAAGAAACTCTGCATCGAACTCATGCAGGAAATTCGCGACGTCGAAGGTGTTTCCGGCGTTCATGTCATGGCGTACCGGCAGGAAGAATTCGTCACAGAAATTGTTCATGAGTCTGGTGTTCTTGCCGGTCGTAAGCCTTGGCGCCGAGAGATGAACCCTGGTGATGCCGCCGCTATCGAGTTTGCTGAGCGTAGCGCTACTGACATCGCCGGGACTGACACGTGATGAGTCGTGTTTTGGACAGTCGAATTGCATCAGGAGCGGTATC
>DGOK01000110.1:0-2275 GCA_002389385.1 Rhodospirillaceae bacterium UBA4468
TCTAAGCTCTATTCTGCCTGCCTATTTAAACTAACATGGCAGCAATTATTTACTTCGTTTCAACACCCCCCGAAGGACTTTCCTTTCGGGGGTGTTTACGTTCCGGGATCAGCCACGTAATGATGTCACTCATTCATATTCTTAGGTAAGGCCAACATGAGCAAAAAAATCCAGTGTATCTCTCCTATTAACGGCACCGTCTTTGCTGAACGTGACGTATCGACAATGGACGCTTCTTTTGCAGCGGTTACGCGCGCGAAAACAGCCGGTAAAGCCTGGGCAGCACGCTCCATATCTGAGCGGGTCTCATTGGTCATGGCAGGTGTCGCAAGACTTGGCGAAATGACTGACGAGATCGTCCCCGAACTTGCGCAAATGATGGGTCGCCCTGTCCGGTATGGTGGTGAGTTTGGTGGTGTGAATGAACGTGCAAGCTACATGGCTGAAATCGCTGAAACCGCGCTCGCCCCTGTTATCGTTGAAGAAAGCAATGCATTTCAGCGTCGTATTGAACGCGAGCCACTGGGCGTCGTACTCGTCGTTGCCCCCTGGAATTACCCCTATATGACAGCGATCAATACCGTTGCGCCTGCCTTGATTGCGGGCAATACCGTAATCCTCAAACATGCGACGCAGACCTTGTTGGTTGGTGAACGTATGGAACGCGCTTTCGCAGAAGCAGGCGTGCCTGCAGATGTTTTTCAAAATCTATTTCTTGATCACGAAACCACGGCAGCCCTGATTGCCGCCAAGTCATTTGGCTTTGTTAACTTTACGGGCTCCGTCGGTGGTGGACGCGCTATTGAACGCGCCGCAGCTGGTACCTTTACTGGTGTCGGACTTGAACTCGGTGGCAAAGATCCGGGCTACGTCATGGAAGATGCTAACCTTGATCAAGCTGTCGACACACTCATTGATGGGGCGATGTTTAATGCTGGCCAATGCTGTTGCGGTATTGAACGCATTTATGTCACTGCCGCCTTATACGATGCGTTTGTCGAGAAAGCCGTTGCCATTGTCTCTGAATATAAGCTCGGCAATCCATTGGAAACCGAAACGACATTAGGCCCAATGGCCAATGTTCGCTTTGCAACTGAAGTCCGCGCACAAACAGCGGAAGCCATCGCAAGTGGCGCAACCTCGATGATTGACCCTGCCCTATTTCCCGAAGATGACGGCGGAGCGTATTTGATGCCGCAAATCCTCACCAACGTGACGCACGACATGCGCGTGATGCGTGATGAAAGTTTTGGTCCTGTCGTGGGCATCATGAAGGTATCTGATGATGATGAAGCCATCCGGCTGATGAATGACAGTGATTTTGGGCTGACGGCATCCCTATGGACAGCAGATACTGCACGAGCAGCAGCTATTGGTCGCCAGATCGAAACCGGCACCGTGTTTATGAACCGGGCCGATTACCTCGACCCAGGCTTATGCTGGACAGGGTGTAAGGATACAGGCAGAGGGGCTGCGTTATCATCCCTTGGCTATCAAAGCCTCACGCGGCCTAAATCGTATCACCTGAAGATGCCAAGTTAGGCCTTTTCACTGTCCAAAGGGCGTATCAATCCAGTTTCAGCTTAAAGCCCTCGTGCGAGCCAATGAAGCCAAGGCTTTCATAAAACCGGATTGCGTCCGGGCGGGTTTTATCTGATGTCAGCTGCAAAAGAACAGCGCCCTATTTGCGCGCACGCGCAATCATTTGCGTAAAAAACCAACGCCCGACCCCGCGTCCCTGCAACTCATCTGCAACACGCACACTTTCTATCATCGCCCGTTTTGCCCCAAGACGACTAAGCCCTGGGATAAAGGTCAATTGTAAAACGCCAAGCACAGGGGCATTGGGGCCTTCGATCACCTAGAGCTCGTTATTCGGGTCGTTTTCCATCTCCGAGAAAGCTTTGGCATAAGCAGGATCACCCGACTTTTCACGCCCTGCGCCTAATTTATCATCGGCTAACAACGCAACCATTACATCAAGATCATCGCGCGTTGCCTGGCGGAGTTTCAGGTCATCTATTATTATTCTCTTTCATATATTCGTATTTCTTGAGCTTGGGTATCTTGATAATAAATGCAAGCACCCTACCTCTAAAAGAACACACATTTACTAGGGGAATATCATCATGAACGATTCGGCATCAAATCTACCAGCGCTAGACGGACAAGAAATTCTGGAAGGCGTTTTGAAATGGGTCGAGATCGAAAGCCCGAGCCATGACGGTGAGGCCGTGAATGTTATGGTCAACCAGGTTGAAACAGAAGCGCAGTC
>DGOK01000110.1:2398-2733 GCA_002389385.1 Rhodospirillaceae bacterium UBA4468
GCCCAGGTATTTTGGTCTTATCTCACTTAGATACCGTCCATCCCATTGGCATCAAAGACACGAAGCTAAAAATTCGCCAGGAAGGTGACAAAGTTTACGGCCCCGGCATATACGATATGAAAGCAGGGGCATATATCGCCCTTCACGCCATGCGCCATCTCATCCGCGAGGGCAAGGAAACACCCCTTCCAATCACCTTCATGTACATCCCAGAAGAAGAGATCGGCTCTCCAACATCCAAGGCCATGATCGCCGAGGAAGGGAAAAAAAATAAATACGTTTTGGTCACCGAACCTGCCCGCGAAGGCGGTAAGATCGTCACGGCACGTAATGGG
>DGOK01000065.1 GCA_002389385.1 Rhodospirillaceae bacterium UBA4468
GGCACGGGTAAAAACGCGGTGAGCTTTGATAAAGTTCCTCTCGAAACCGCGGGGCCTTATGCAGCAGAAGACGCTGACATTACACTACGCCTTCACCAACTCTTAAAGCCACGCCTGACCAAAGAGCATATGGTTACAGTTTATGAGCGTTTTGAACGCCCGCTCGTCGGCATCCTCGACCAGATTGAGCGTCAAGGCATCAAAGTCGATGCCGCCAAGCTTAAAGAATTTTCTGCAGATTTTGAAAAACGCATGGCCGAATTAGAAGCCCATGCTCACAGTCTTGCAGGCCGTGAATTTAATGTCGGATCGCCCAAGCAGTTGGGTGAAATACTCTTTGATGAGATGGGTCTCGAAGGCGGTAAAAAAGGGAAAACCGGCGCCTATTCCACCAGCGCTGATGCCTTAGAAGATCTCGTGATCCAAGGTCATGAGTTACCAAAAACCGTTTTAGAATGGCGACAGCTACAAAAACTCAAGAGCACTTACACGGATGCGCTGGTCGAAGAGATCAACCCGACGACAGGGCGTGTTCATACATCATTTAGCCAAGCTATCACCTCGACCGGACGCTTATCTTCAAACGCACCAAACCTTCAAAACATTCCAATTCGAACAGAAGAAGGCCGGAAAATCCGCCAAGCATTTATTGCCGAAAAAGGCCATACGCTTATGTCAGCCGACTATTCTCAAATCGAGTTAAGGCTGCTTGCACATGTTGCAGATATTGATGTCTTGAAGAAGGCCTTTGCGGATGGCCAAGACATTCATGCTATTACGGCGGCGCAGGTATTTGATATTCCCCTCGAAGGTATGGACCCGATGATCCGCCGCCAAGCTAAAGCTATCAACTTTGGCATCATATATGGCATTTCGGGTTTTGGTCTTGCACGTCAGCTCAGCATTCCTCGCGGCGAAGCACAGCGATACATTGAAGCGTATTTTGAGCGCTATCCCGGCATCAAAGATTATATGGATCGCACAAAGCAACAGGCCCATGATCATGGTTTTGTGACAACATTGTTTGGCCGCAAATGTCATATGCGCGGCATTAACGAAAAAAATCAGGCCCTCCGCGGCAATGCCGAACGCGCTGCGATTAATGCACCTATTCAAGGTGGTGCTGCTGATATTATCAAACGTGCAATGTCAGCACTCCCAGATGCGCTCAGAGAGGCAAAATTAAGTGCACGCATGTTGCTACAAGTTCACGATGAACTGATCTTTGAAGTTCCTGACAATGAGTTAGATGCAACGAAAGACGTTGTAAAAGAAGTCATGGAAGGCGCCGCAACATTGAGTGTCCCTCTAGAAGTAGATATTGGCACAGGAACCAACTGGGACGAAGCGCATTAACGGCGAAAACCAAGGCACTTATCCGCTTATTTAAAAAACTTACATTCAATATCATCAAAAGTTGGTATCTGAGTATTTCTGCATAATTACGTTTAGTCCTTTACGCAATAACAGTGGCGCCCATGGGTTGTACTGTGGGATGATACACATACTAATTGAACACAAATCTCTGATTCAGTTCATAAATTTTATTGGTTAGGCATATCCGAAAACCGCTTAGAAAACATAACAGAACCATTTTCCCGGGCATCATCCCATGCCGAGATTGCAGCAGACGGCACCGGATTGGGGCTCTCGATTGTTAAAGGGTTGGTCGGATTGCATGACGGGAAGCTAACCATCAACAGTGAACTGGGTTCAGGGACAATAGTTTCCGTTGAACTGCCAAAGAACATTCCAACAGCTTAGGTATGTTGTTAATCGGGTGGCATGAAACGACCGACTGGAATGACGGCTATTGGCGTCAATTCAACTAGAAAATCTTCATGACCTAACGCGGCAACCATTACATATGTGCTCGCTGGTTCTTGCCCGTCTGTTAAGAACTCGGAGCGACCTTGCTGAATAATAGGAAGTTGTGCTCTATCCATGAAATACGTCGCAATTGAAACGATATCTGACAATGTCCCGCCAACTGCGACTAATACCGATTGAATATTCTTAAAACATTGGCGTGTTTGTAAACCAACATCACCAACACCAATAAGCGTCTCATGTGCGTTCCATGCGACCTGACCTGTGAAGTGGATAATCTGACCTTCTTTTTGAACAACCCCCATCGATAAGCCACGCCCACGCGGGCCCCACGTTCCTTTTGGATTGAACCCTTGAGCCATAATCACGCTACCTTTGTTTAAACTTTCGCTTCAATGGTTCAATCGCACGGATGGCCATCAACGATGCAAAGATACCAGCATAGACCAACGGTTCGTACTGAAAGCCTTTACGCATCATGAAGAAATGTAGACACCCGGCGGCACCCGCAATGTAGACCGCTTTATGAAGCCTGTTCCAATTGCACCCACCCATCTTTTTGATCCAACCCTTCGTCGATGTTATCGCCAAGGGAATCAGGCAAAGCAGTCCAACCATACCGACAGTAATGTACCAACGCTTTATAATATCATCCCAGATAGCGGCCCAATTAAAAAATTGGTCGAGGACAACATAGTTTGCGACATGTAACACAACATAGAAGAACGCGAACAATCCCAAAAGGCGTCGAAGCCGAACAACTTGCTTCCATCCACTAAGAACACATACTGGTGTTACGGCCAGCGCAACCAACAAAATCCTAAGTGCCCAATCGCCCAAATAACGATTAATGAATTCAACAGAGTTTGCGGTCAATCCTCGCCCACCATAAAAGAACGCGTCAGCCACAAGCCAGCCAAGCCAAGCCAAAGGCGCCAGGCACAACACCCATACAAGTGGCTTAATGATCCAAATCACAGGATCACGTCGTCGTGCGACCCTATGCGGTGTTGCGCCAGCTGCAGCGCTAGAAGTCGCCATCGTTAATTTTTATGCGTATAGGTTAGAACCATTTACGCATATCCATACCCTCATACAGACTAGCAACTTCTTCGGCGTAGCCGTTGAACATGAGCGTTTTTCTTTTGAAAATTTCGCCAATGCGGCGCTCGCTATCTTGCGACCAACGGGGATGACGTACAGCCGGGTTTACGTTTGAATAAAACCCATACTCTCGAGCTGCGGCATCATTCCAACTCGTTGGCGGTATCGTTTTCTGGAACTTGATTTTGACAATCGACTTGATCGACTTAAAGCCGTATTTCCATGGCATGACGAGTCTAACCGGAGCGCCGTTCTGATTTGGCATCACTTCGCCATACATCCCAACGCCTAATATTGATAAAGGATGCATCGCTTCGTGGATCCGCAATCCCTCTTTATATGGCCATTTTAAAACGGGTTGGCGCTGACCTGGCATCCGCTCAGGATCAAACAAGGTCTCAAAGGCCACATATTTAGCATCAGACGTAGGCTCAAATTTCTTCAAAACACTTGCGAGGCTAACCCCCACCCACGGAACAACCATTGACCATGCTTCTACACAACGAAGGCGATAGACACGCTCTTCAAGAGTTTCAGGCTTTATCAAGTCCTCAAAGGAAATTTTCCCTGGCTTCATGCAAGCCCCTTCAACGGAAATTTCCCAAGGCGTCACTTTGAACTCTTGCGCATTTTCCTTTGGGTCGCGTTTGCCCGTCCCAAACTCATAAAAATTGTTATAGCTGGTGACGTCTTCGTAGTCGGTAATCGGGTCGTTTTCCGGCAGGCTCTCTGCTGACCATTTAGATTTTTGAACCCCGCTTAAAGGCGTGCGCGCAGCATACGCTGGCAATGTCGGGAGCGCCCCCGCCGCAATACCTGCGCCTGCAAATGCGGCTGTTTTGAGAAAGCTTCTCCGCTTTTCAAAAACCGATTTTGGTGTAATTTCAGAACTTAGTACATCTGAGGCATTACGTGACTTAATTAGCATGCTGCACTCCCATTGAGGCGTTGTTAGCGTATAATCATATTCTGTAATAGCTTTCGCAACTACACTGCAGTTGCCATCTCGCCCCTTGATAGCGTATTCGATGGATTAGATGCTACTATCATACGATCACTTTTCCGCCAGCAGGTAAAAGCACATGGCTGGCTAACGGACATATTCGATGCGCGTTCTTTATCATCTTTGGCTTTCCCCGTATTCACGTAAAGTCCGAGTAGCCCTCGGCGAAAAGCGGATCGACTTCGAATTGAAGGCTGAGAATGTTTGGCGCCGTAGGGAAGAATTCCTGGCCATAAACCCAATGGGCGAAGTCCCGGTTCTCGTAGAACCCGATGGCACAGCGCTATCAGGTTCACAAGTGATCTGTGAATTTCTTGACGATATTCACCCAGATCCATCCTTAATGGGCCAACAACCTCTGCACCGGGCTGAAGTACGAAGGCTCGTAGATTGGTTCGATCGCAAGTTTAATAGTGAAGTTACCGAAAAGCTTGTAGGCGAGAAATTCATGAAACGCTTTTTAGGCTTGGGCGAGCCAAATTCCAGCATCGTACGTGCTGGGCATGCAAACATTCACACGCACATGGATTATATTTCGTATCTGGTTGAGCGCCGGAAATGGCTGGCAGGAGATGAATTATCGCTCGCAGACATTGCCGCAGCCGCACACTTATCAACACTCGATTATATTGGCGATGTACCTTGGAAAGATCACGAAAGTGCCAAGGATTGGTATGCTCGAATAAAGTCCCGTCCAAGCTTTCGTCCGCTATTGGGTGACCGTATCCCCAGTGCGCCGCCGCCGTCTCATTATGTTGATCTGGATTTTTAACAAATCAATTAACGTTCACGTCCATCTTCTCAATATTCGCCCTAGCCAAGCGCCCAGCCTCGCCATCAGGGTCTAACTCCAGCACTTTCAACCAGTCAGCACGCGCAGCATCTTTATTTTCTGCCAAACGGAAAAGTATCCCGCGCTCTAAAAGTGCTTCTAGCGCATCCGGTTCAAGGATAAGGGCAGCTTCAATGTCCGCCCGCGCTTTACCAAGTTCATCCAAATACCGATACGCGCTTGCTCTGAAAGCAAATGCTTCGGCTCTGGATGCATCCGCTAAAATTGCATTCGTTAGATCTTCAACGGCACCCTTGTAATCACCTAATGCAGCTCGAGCTTCAGAACGATCGATAAGAATTCCTGGGCGTCCTCTTAAAAATTTTGCCGCCTCGGTCAAAGTGGCTTCGGCGCGCACGGCATCCCCATGTGACAACCATGCTCGTCCAGCCTGCCCTAAAATCTCACCTTTGAATTCAGGCGTGGCAATAATGGTCTCGGCCAAAACCTCAAGGCGCCGTGCGGCATGTTCTGCTTTACCAGAATAATATAGTGCTACAGCGGCACAATGCTCGGCGGCGTCACCACCTCCCATGCTTTTCCATGCCGTTGCCATCTCAAAAGCATCGTTTGGGTCAGACGGTGCCAAGCCCATACAGCGCGCGTATTCACGCGAATGATTCAACTCGGCAGCTTGGCTAAATGATGTAAAAAAACAAAGCGTAATGACGACAGACGCCTTTCTCATAAAGCGGATCATCGTGTATAATGCTCCATCAGAATATTATCGTTAAATCGCATACTCAGGGTTCTAAGGTTATGTACGTCCGACGACAAGTCTTGTGCCGCGAATACGGCCTAATACACAGATGACACGCCGCGGTGGGCCAAAACTATTTTGCTTTGGTATCGGCTTTTCAGCCAAGGCATTGATTGATCATTTACCTGTTGCCGATTGGTCAACAGGCGGCACGGTGCGAGACCTTGAGAATGCTCAACAACTCGTTACCAAAGGTATCGACGCGACCCTTTGGGACGGTGGCGATCTCAACGATGAAGCGAAACATAAACTCCTGGCGGCAACTCATGTGTTGGTGTCTGTGCCGCCCGGTGAAGCCGGCGATCCCGTTATAAATGCTGCGAGCGAAATATTGAAATCCTCTACCAATCTCAATTGGTTAGGTTATCTTTCAACCACAGGTGTCTATGGGAATACAAACGGTGCCTTCGTTGATGAGAAGGCGCCATTAAACCCTTCAAGTGCCCGATCAGAACGCCGTGTCGCAGCTGAGGCGGGATGGCTTGATCTATATAAAAATTACAAAATCCCCATACATATTTTTCGCTTAGCCGGTATTTATGGCCCTGGCCGATCTGTGTTTAACCAAATTCGCAAAGGGGCTGCTAAACGAATCAATAAACTTGGCCATGCGTTTTCGCGAATTCATGTCGATGATATCGCCAGTATCTTGGCTGCATCAATCTCTAGGCCGAACCCAGGCGCTATATACAATGTTTGCGACAATGAGCCTGCAGCACCGTCGGAAATTACAGAGTATGCATGCCACCTTTTAGAAAAAGACCCCCCACCGATTGAAGATTTTGAGGTCGCAAAAGAAAGAATGACCCCAATGGGCCTAAGTTTTTGGACCGACAATCGGCGCGTCAAAAACACACGAATTCGAAAAGAGCTTGGCGTAAAGTTAAAGTATCCAGACTACCGTTCTGGATTGCAGGCTATTTTTGCTGCGGAAGATTAACTATTCTACGGTTTCGAAGTGACCAACTTTCGAATTATAAATTTCCAACTGTGCCGTTTCTATATCAAAGAACCACCCATGCAGCTTAAGAGTTTTGGCCGCCATGCGCTCTCGGATCCATGGGAACGTCGTGAGATTTTCCAACGAAACGAGGACAGCATTGCGTTCACACGCACGTTGCGTCTCTTCGATTGTTGCGTCAGGCATTGTTGCCAAAACCCGGCGGTGCGCTGAAGACAAGATCGACACCCAGCCTTGTACGAACTTGCACCCTTTTTGCTCAGCTTCTTCACCGCGTATCATGGCGTGGATGCCGCCACAGTGCGCATGACCTAAGACAATGATATTCGGCACATCAAGACCAAGCACAGCAAACTCCAAAGATGCGCTTGTACCATGAAAAGTGCCTTCCTCTTCCATCGGTGGCACGAGGTTAGCAACATTTCGGATCATGAAAATATCGCCTGGTTCAGCGCGGAAAACCAATGCCGGATCAACGCGGGAATCAGAGCACGCGATAACAGCTGCTTTTGGGTGCTGACCGGCTTCGACCATTGCGTGCAAGCGCTCTTGATGATCATCAGGCATGTTCTCGCGAAACGCCCGGTAACCATTCAGCATATGTTCAATCGTTTCCATATTTAAAGCTGCTCCAGCAAGGCTTCGACAGTACGCAGTAATCTATCTATATCCTGCGGTTCCGAAAGACGGTGGTCCCCCGATTTCACAAATTGAACTTCGACATCATCACTTGTCAAACGATCCATGATCGAATGGGCTGTTTTCCAGGGAACATCCTCGTCCAGCATTCCCTGAATCAACCGAACTGGCACATCAAGTTTGATGTCGTCGGTCAGAAGAAGGTGTTGATTCCCTTCGTCTAAAAAGCGTTTCCAAATACGGTATGGTTCCTGGTCATCATAGCAATTTGGAATATCGCAATATCCCTGACTTTCCAGATCATCACTTTGCTCTGGCGTTAGTCGCTCAGGTATAAGGTCATGCGTAAAGTCAGGCGCTGCTGCGATTCCCACCAGCCCACAAACTTTTTCGGGCTGCCGAAGCGCGGTCAACAACATAATCCACCCACCCATAGACGAACCAACCAGCACTTGTGGCCCTTCACATATCTTATCCAAAATGATCCCTGTATCGTTTGCCCAACGGCCAATTGTGCCGTCGTCAAACGCGCCAGAAGACTCCCCATGGCCGAAATAATCAAAGCGCGTAAAGGCGTATCCCATTGAAACGCAATGCGCTTCGAGCGCCAGGGCTTTTCCGCCTTGCATATCAGACTTAAATCCGGTCAAAAACATCACCCCTGGCCCTTTGCCTGGGGTATGATGGTATGCAATTGATTCTCCGTCGTTACGTTGAAGAAAATTCGCGACTTTTAATTGATCCGACATGCAGGTTCCCATATTTAAAGTGACATGGTCATGAATAATAACGCGCACTATAACACCCTGGACGACGACATGAAACGCCCTCCGCAACAGGACGGCACGCCGCCTACAGTGCTGCAAGTTTTACCAGCGCTAGGTGGGAGTGGCGGCGTTGAGCGGGGCACTGTCGAAATTGCAAGCGCAATCTCTCAAGCCGGTGGACGTGCGCTGGTCGCATCAGAAGGCGGGCTACTTGTGCATGACTTAACCCGCGTAGATGCGGAGCATTTCACGCTGCCCGTGGCCTCTAAGAATCCTTTTGTTATGTATCGCAATGTTTCGCGTCTGGTCGAACTCATAAAAAAAGAGCGTGTTGATATCGTCCATGTGCGCTCTCGGGCACCGGCATGGAGCGCTTATTTTGCCTGTCAGCGAACCAAAGTGCCTTTGGTGACAACTTTTCATGGCACATACTCAATCGGCAATTGGCTTAAGCGCAAATATAATTCCGTGATGACGTATGGCGAGAGTATGATTGCGATCTCAACATTCATTGGCGGCCATGTTCGCCGGCATTACGGCGTCCCTGTTGATCGTATTCGCGTTATCCACCGGGGCGTTGATATCGATAGATTCGATCCTGAGAAAGTTTCTGCCGAACGTGTCATTAAACTCGCAACCGATTGGCGCCTGCCAGACGGTGTGCCGATCATTATGTTGCCCGGCAGGTTAACCCGCTGGAAAGGCCAGCTGGTGTTGATTGATGCCATCGCCGCGCTTGGTCGCACAGATATCAGGTGCCTTTTGGTTGGCAGCAATCAAGGCCGCGAAGATTATCGGCGCGAGCTCGAGAAAAAAATCATGAGCCATAACCTCGAAGAAGTGGTGCGGATCGTCGATCATTGTGACGATATGCCTGCAGCTTATAAGCTGACAGATCTGGTTATATCGGCATCTACAGACCCAGAAGCATTTGGTCGCGTTGTCTGTGAAGGCCAGGCAATGGGTCGTCCGGTCATTGCATCAGATCATGGCGGATCGCGTGAAACGATTTTACCGGGTATTACTGGCTGGTTGACGCCCTCGGGCGACTCCGCAGCGCTTGCGCACGCGATTGAGACGGCTTTAAAGCTTGATCATGCTGCGCGCACCAAATTGGCACAGACTGCGATTAAACATATCCGTAAGAATTTCTCAAAGACACAAATGTGCGATAAGACGCTTGATGTATACAACGAAGTCTTGGCGGCGCGAGGCCGCGCCTAACGCTCATGGATGCTCGTGAAACCAGTTCCAAGCGAATACTCGTCATAAAACTAGGGGCACTCGGTGACGTCATTCAAGCATTAGGCCCCATGAACGCGATTCGCAAAAATCATAGCAACGATCACATAACACTCATGACAACGAAGGCATTTGGCGAACTTTTAGATACTGCCAATGTGTCTGATGACATCATCATCGACAAACGTCCAAAGTCACTTGATCTGATCGGGTGGCTCGGGCTTCGTCGAACGCTTAGAAACGGTGAATTCGACCGAGTCTATGATTTGCAGACCTCGAGCCGCTCGAACCGTTATGCACAATTATTCTGGCCTGGCCCTTATCCCGAATGGTCCGGGATCGTGAGCGGCTGCTCACATCCCCATTCGAATCCTGATCGCGATGATATGCATACCATTGAACGCCAAACTGAGCAGCTTTTGGCAACAGGCATCAGCGCAGTGCCTTCACCAGATTTAGCCCCGTTCGTACGTGACGTCTCTCATCTAAAATTACCGCCGTCATATTGCATGATTGCCCCGGGTGGCGCGCAGCACCGTCAAGATAAGCGCTGGCAAACATTGCGATATCGCGAGGTTGTGCAAAGATTGGATCAAAGTCCAACGTCACCCGTCCTTTGCGGTGGGCCAGAAGAGCTCAAACTCTGCACGCAAATTGCACAAGGATGTCAGAATGTTCGCAATTTAGCAGGCCAGACATCACTTGTTGATCTTGTGAATGTCGCCAAAGGTGCGCAATTTGCCTTAGGGAATGACAATGGGCCCATGCACATTGCGGCCACGGCGAATACAAAGTCTTTCGTCTTATATTCCCATGCATCAGACCCAGCGCTTTGCGCACAACGAGGCCAGGATGTGACAATTATTCGCCGAGAATCATTGGACGATCTGTCGGTCGATGACGTTATGGCGAGTATATCCAAGGCAGGCGGTTCTTGACGGGTCCCGTAAGGCGCTTTAACTACCCCACACAAATTTTTTTTAAATGACCGGCGAGAGATAAATGGTCGCGATCACACTACCAGACGGCTCAATACGCAATTACGACAACCCTGTAACCGGGGGCGAGGTCGCGGCATCCATTGGACCTGGCTTGGCCAAGGCGGCAATGGTCGTGCGCGTCGACGGCGAGCTATGGGATTTGGACCGGACGATCTCGACGGACGCCAATGTTGCCATCATCACAGATAAACAAGAAGACGAAGCCCTTGAAGTTCTGCGACATGACTGCGCGCATACTCTCGCGATGGCTGTTCAGGAACTATACCCGGGCACGCAAATCACATTCGGACCCGCGACAGACGAGGGCTTTTACTACGATTTTCATCGCAAAGAGCCGTTTTCGACCGAAGATTTCGAAACCATCGAAAAACGTATGGCCGATATTGTCGACCGAGATATCCCAATTGTACGTGAAGTCTGGTCTCGCGACGACGTAGCCGCGTACTTCAAAGAAAAGGGCGAGAGCTTTAAAGCCGAATGGGTAGTGGAACTGCCAGAGGGCGACGAGATCACAATGTATCGCCAAGGCGATTGGATTGATCTTTGCCGTGGGCCGCATCTTCCTAAAACAGGACGCATGGGCAAAGCCTTCAAGCTTATGAAGCTTGCTGGCGCTTACTGGCGGGGAGACGCATCAAACCCACAATTACAACGCATCTACGGAACGTGCTGGCGCAATGAGAAAGAACTCAAAGCTTATCTCACGCGTATTGAAGAAGCTGAAAAGCGTGATCATCGCCGTCTTGGCCGTGAATTGGACCTCTTTCACATTCAGGAAGAAGCACGGGGATCCGTGTTCTGGCATCCTAAAGGCTGGTCTCTCTATCGCACCTGTGAAAACTACATGCGTATGCGCCTTGATGACGCAGGATACGTAGAAGTAAAAACCCCACAGCTGGTGGACCGCGCCCTTTGGGAGCGTTCGGGCCATTGGGACAAGTTCCGCGACCATATGTTTATTGCTGAAGTGGACGAAAGCTCCAAAGCTACTGAAGGCGACGACGGTGAGGAGCAAAGTGTTTCCTCGCCTGAAGAAGACGCGATCCGGCATTTGGCTCTTAAGCCAATGAACTGCCCGTGCCATGTGCAAATTTTTCGCCATGGCATGAAAAGCTATCGCGACCTTCCTTTGCGTATGGCTGAGTTCGGCTCGTGTCATCGGTATGAGCCGTCGGGTGCCCTACATGGATTGATGCGCGTCCGCGCATTTACTCAGGACGATGCCCATATCTTCTGTACCGAAGATCAAATCGAAAGTGAAACTGAGATTTTCATCGATTTGCTCGCGTCTATTTATCGGGACTTTGGGTTTGAGGAATTTGTCGTCAAGTTTTCAGACCGCCCAGACGTCCGTGCTGGTACCGACGAAACTTGGGATAAAGCCGAGACGGCCCTCAAAGAAGCTGCATTGAAAGCTGGCGCTGATTTGGTCATGAACCCCGGCGAAGGAGCATTTTATGGCCCTAAGCTCGAATTCGTCTTACGTGATGCGATCGGCCGTGACTGGCAATGCGGCACGCTGCAGGTTGATTTTGTCCTGCCTCAACGCCTGGACGCGGAATACGTCGGTGAAGATGGCGAAAAACATCGTCCCGTTATGCTTCACCGTGCCATCTTGGGCTCGTTTGAGCGCTTTATCGGCATTTTAATTGAAAACTTCGCAGGGCGCTTACCCATGTGGTTAGCACCAGTGCAAGCCGTAGTGGCACCAATAACCAACGATATCGATGGATATGCCCGTGAAGTTGTTGAAGAGTTGCGCGCTGCGGGTATCCGCGTTGAGGCCGATTATCGAAGCGAAAAGATCAACTATAAGATCCGCGAACATAGTCATGCCAAAGTCCCTGCAATCTTGGTTGTTGGTGGCCGCGAAGAAGAAAATAAGACCGTTGCGATCCGCCGCTTGGGTGGCAAGGATCAAGAAATTCTTGCGCTGCAAGAAGCAGTCGATAGACTTAAGGTGGAAGCGCTCGGACCGCTTGGCAGCTAAGCTTTTTCATGCCATCTTAGATATGA
Source organism: Rhodospirillaceae bacterium UBA4468 (assembly GCA_002389385.1). Lineage (GTDB taxonomy): Bacteria > Pseudomonadota > Alphaproteobacteria > Rhodospirillales > Casp-alpha2 > UBA4479. The sequence continues at coordinate 12,156 of DGOK01000065.1, forward strand.
GTTTCGCATGTGCGGAACTTAATTTTAATTATGATAGGAGATATTTCCATAGCTCGTAGACCCGGCCCACCGGCGCCGCCGTCCAAGGATGGACCCCGCGCCAACGAAGATATTCAAGCTGACCCAGTTCGCCTCGTCGATGCAGACGGAGAAATGGTAGGCGTCATCGGACTTAAAGAAGCAATTGATATGGCTGTCGAGGTTGGTTTAGACCTCGTCGAAGTGTCACCTAATGCCTCGCCCCCTGTCTGTAAAATCCTCGATTACGGTAAATACAAGTACGAGGCACAGAAAAAGGCGAACGAAGCCCGTAAAAAACAGAAAATTATTGAAGTTAAGGAAATCAAGATGCGTCCCGGCATCGATGACCACGATTATGAGGTCAAGATGAAGGCTGTACGCCG
>DGOK01000111.1 GCA_002389385.1 Rhodospirillaceae bacterium UBA4468
AGGAAGTGATCCCAATTTCCTGCCAATAGCATTTTCAACAGCATTAGCGACAGCTGCAGGTGCAGGAATAAGTGGTGGCTCGCCCACGCCCCTCACCCCATAAGGATGATTTGGGTTTGGAACTTCGACAATGACGGTATCGATCATCGGCAGGTCCGATGCCACGGGCATTCTGTAATCCAAAAACCCTGAATTCAGCAAGTGCCCCTCGTCATCATAAAAATATTCTTCGTTAAGTGCCCAACCAATGCCTTGGACAGCACCACCCTGCATCTGACCTTCGACATAATCAGGGGAAATTGCCCGGCCAGCATCCTGGATAATCGTATAGCGTTTTACAGAAGAAAGGCCCGTTTCTGGATCTACTTCGACGTCGACGATTTGTGCCGAGAATGCAGCCCCAGCACCGCCTGCATTGATCTCGGAATGTCCTGCAATAGGGCCGCCCATCTTAGTTGCCATGCCCGCCAACTGCTTTAGCGTGAGAGTTTCAAAGCCGTCACGATGGGTAACCGCCTGGCCTGCTTCCCAAGTGACATCTTCGACGGAAATCTCCCACTTCTTCGCGGCAAGAGCACGTAACTTTTCAATGATTTCGCGTACCGAATTAATGACGGCTAAGCCTGTCGCAAAGGTTGTACGGCTTCCCGCAGTCAAGTGGCTATAGCCCATGGACCCGGTGTCAGCGACGATGGGTTTAACCGTTTCAAGTTCAACACCAAGTTCTTCTGCGGCCATGACCCGCATAGATGATCGTGATCCGCCAATATCGGGGTTGCCTGTCGCAACAGACACGGTCCCATCATCTAACAAGTTGGCATTAACACTGCTCAAACCACCACCATGCATCCAGTACCCAAGGGCAAAGCCACGGCCCTGATTTGCTTTCAGAGGCGCTAAATAATGCGGATGGCTCTTTACTGTCTCAAGCACTTCGTTCAGTCCAATCCGACCGTACTTAACACCACAAAGGCTTTCACCGCCATCTTTGACAGCGTTTTTCAAACGTAGATCGATTGGATCTATATTTAATTTTTCAGCAATTTCATTGATGGTCAGCTCAGCCCCTAACGTCGCCATGGGCGCACCAGGTGCACGGTAAGCCGCGACCTTGGGCCGATTGACACAAACGTCGTAGGCTGTGGCTTTTGCGTTCTCAATGGCATAGGAGGAAAAGAATGAATCAAGGGAACGTCCGACTGGCGATCCTTTGAAAGCACCTGCCTGATTATAGATTTCAGCCTCAGCAGCAACGATGGTGCCGTCATTTTTTGCACCCATGCGAATGCGCGAATAGGTTCCTGATGCCGGACCAGTGCCACGGAAAACGTCAGACCGTGACATAACCATGCGCACAGGTTTGCCAGATTTTTGCGAGAGACAAATAGCCAATGGTTCTGCATAAAGGTTATTCTTGCCACCGAACCCGCCACCAATCTCGGATGCAGTAACGCGGATTTTCGACATGTCTATGTTGAGAAGCCGAGAGCAAAGTCCACGTATGACGAAATGGCCCTGAGTTGTCGTCCAAAGCTCAACAGCACCATCCTCTGATGCCGAGGCAATCAGTGCTTGGGGCTCGATGTACCCTTGATGTACAGGCTCAGAGCTAAATTCCCGTTCGACAATGATATCGGCGTTTGCGAAGCCGGCTTCGAGATCTCCTCGTTCTGTTGAAACCACACGGAATACATTAGACGGTTTTTCCGGTGCAGGTGTGACACCATTCGTAAACTGATGCTCATGCAACACAGGTGCGTCTGGCTGAGCCGCCTCAAATGGGTCAAGGACGTGAGGTAAAACTTCGTATTCAACCTCAATTAATTTAAGGGCAGCGCTGGCAATACGATCGCTGGTTGCTGCAACACCTGCCACCGCATGACCATCATATAGTACCTTTTCACGCGCCAATACGTTTCTGGTAATGTCATAAAAGTCAGCTATTACTGGGCCAAAAGGCGGTTCAAGCAACGCATGATCGGGAATATCTTTGTGGGTAACGACAGCTTTTACGCCCTTTAAAGCTTCGGCCTTACTGGTATCAATGGAAAGGATTTTGGCGTGCGCATGCGGACTGCGGAGGATTTTGCCACAAAGCATTCCCGGCAAGACCAAGTCATCTCCATATTGCGCCCGACCAGTAACCTTATCGGGACCATCAGGACGGCGTGTCCGTTTGCCAACCCATTTATAATTGCTTTTAGATACGTCTTTAATCTCGTTCATGACGTTGTTGTCCTCATCTCTTCGGCCGCATCAAGAACGGCACGAACGATTTTATCATAACCAGTGCAACGGCAGAGGTTGCCAGCCAGCGCAAAGCGCACCTCAGTTTCCGTTGGGTCGGGATTTTTCTCAAGCAATGACTTGGCCATATTAAGAAAGCCGGGCGTGCATATGCCACATTGTAGTGCCGCATGATCCAAGAATTTTTGCTGCAAAGGATGCAACTCATTTCCCTTCGACATGCCTTCGATAGTTTCGATGTCGGCGCCTTGTAACTCCGCCCCCAAAACGAGGCATGAGTTGACTGGCCGGCCGTTCATGATGACCGTGCAAGCACCACAGTCTCCAGAGCCACAGCCGTTTTTAGTCCCGGTCATATGAAGGTTTTCGCGGAGCACTTCCATCAAGGTTTGATCAGCGTAGCAGGCAAAATCAACTTCATCGCCGTTGATATTCGCCGAGATTAGATATTTTGACATCAATTTTTCTCCGCCCTTTCCCAGGCAATTTTAGTCGCCCGGTAGGCAAGAACACCTGCAATTTTTGTTCTGAATTCGATCGTGCCGCGCTTGTCATCAATAGGTTGGCAAGCTGCGCTGGCAGCTATAGCCAAGTCTGCGAGAACGCTTTTTTCCAGTTTCTTTCCAACCAAAATATCAGATGCCTGGTTAACAAGGCGTGCGGTTGGTGCAACAGCACCCAAGGCCAGACGCGCAGTTGCACAAGTACCATCAGGGTTCAAGGTAACCGAGACGCCTGCCCCGACAACGGCAATATCCATTTCTGTGCGCGGAGTAAAACGAAGGTAAGCTTCACCCGTTTTTTTAGGAGGACGTGGAAAGGCAAATGATATGATAAATTCACCTGTCGTCAGAGATGTTTTTCCGGGTTTAACTAAGAGATCTTGGACATCAACTTTACGAACCCCGTTTGGCCCGGCGATGACGGCCTTTGCATTTGCTGCAATTAATGCAGGCACACTATCAGCTGCGGGTGACGCATTGCAGAAGTTACCGCCGATAGTCGCCCGGCCCTGAACTTGATCAGAGCCAATGAGCAGAACGGACTCAACTAAACCAGGAAAAAGTGATTTCAGTTCAACGTTTTCTCTGATCTCTGCTCCTGAGACAGCTGAACCGATTTGGACTTCATCCGCGGTGATAATAATTTCTCTAGGCTCTTTGATTTTCTTGATATCAACCAGCATCCCCGGCTCAATCATCTCAGCCTTGAGCTGGACAATGAGATCTGTGCCACCTGCAAATACCCTTGGGTGTTCATCTTTTGCGACAAGCAAAGCTATCGCAGCTTCTATTGTTTCAGGAGCTTCATATCTCATTTCGTTCACTGGATGGGAACCTTTCGAGTAAATATATAAAATCATGACTATTAGTCATATATATAAAAACAATTTTGTAATTTTACAGCCTAATATTTGATGACGCCGCATTAAAGGCATATTTTTTATATAGCTCTTTTTAATAGCCGTAAAAAAAGCCTCCAACTCATCGATTTGAGAGTTTTCATTAATTGGTCCTCCCCCATTGAGTTGGTCCACCTTTATAGTTAGTTGAGGAGGATCAAGTTATGGCTATCAAATGACATAAACCGGAAGAGATCGTCACGAAGTTACGCCAAGTTGAAGTACTTGTTGGGCAAGGTGTGGCGCGTATTGATGCAATCAGGGAAATCAGATTACAGAGCAGACCTTTTAACGCTGGCGCAAGCAGTATGGTGGTATCTGAACGTCGTATCTGTCGCGTCTTTGGCCAAAATCGATCGACACAACGACGTCGACCACGGGGCTATGCAGATGAAGAACAGCTTGTAGCGGTCATGATTGAACTCACTCGGCAGTACGGTCGATATGGTTATCGCCAGATTGCTGCTTTGCTGAAAGATGCTGGCTGGTTAGTCAATGACAAGCGTATTGGACGGTTATGGCGACGTGAGGGGCTGAAAGTTCCCATGAAGCCGAAGAAAGGACGGCTCTGGTTGAATGATGGGTCATGCATAAGGTTGCGTCCAGAGTACCGCGACCGTGTCTGGTCTTATGACTTTGTCCACCACAGAACTGATGACGGAAAGGTATTCAGGGCTTTGAACATACTTGATGAGTACAGCCGTGAGTGCCTGGCAATACGGGTGAAACGGAAGCTCAACTCGATAGATGTCATAGATGTGCTAACAGACTTATACATCTTGCATGGGGTACCTGGCTTTATCAGATCAGACAACTGTCCAGAGTTCGTTGCTAAGATCGTTAGAGAATGGATCAATGCTATTGGTGCTAAGACGGCCAATATCTTACCAGGGTCACCATGGGAGAATGGGTATTGTGAAAGCTTTAATGCCCGGCTCAGGGATTAACTTCTGAATGGAGAGATATTCTAAAGCCTAAAAGAGGCGCAAATCATCATTGAACAATGTAGAAAACACTACAACATGAAGAGGCCACGCAGTGCATTGGGATATCGACCACCGGCCTCGGAGACCATCGTTCCCATGGACCGATCGCTGGTTATGCACTAACATTCAAACTGTACCACTAAAGTGGGGCAGGTCAAGACCATGCTCAAAGCGGTAGACTAATATTAGGTATACGCATCGGTATGCAACTTCTGTTTGGCGTTAGCGATGAGAGACCAAATATTCCAGGTTTAGGCATACTCAATGGACGAGTTTGTGAAATACCAAAATTCGTATCTAATCATATACCCCATAAAGTACCACATACCGGCTAGTCTGGCATTACACCTTCCCACAATGAGGATGCATGACATAACACGCCGCTCGGCAGTACGGCCCAGATACAGCTTTCTATTTCGTTCATTCATATACAGCGGCACCTGCCGATACTACAGATCGCCTTGCCGACGCAGACTATAATGGCTGCTTAATTTCTGCAGGCGTAAATAGAAATAATATTGGGGCTGTACCAGATAACGCAT
>DGOK01000021.1:0-1987 GCA_002389385.1 Rhodospirillaceae bacterium UBA4468
AGAATGTAAGATTTAATATAAAGACGAGGCAAAAATGAACGACGATACACAAAAGATAGAGCTCGCTGAACGTGAAAGCATGGAATTCGACGTGGTTATCGTCGGCGCAGGACCTTCGGGTCTATCGGCGGCTATCCGCTTGATGCAACTGTCTCAGGAACAAGAACACGAGATCACTGTCTGTGTTGTCGAAAAAGGCTCAGAAGTCGGCGCGCACATCCTGTCTGGCGCAGTCGTAGACCCCATTGCCTTGAACGAATTAATCCCGGACTGGAAAGATCAGGGCGCACCAATGGGCGTGCCCGTCACCGACAACCAGCACTGGGTTCTATCTGAATCAGGAAAAACCTCGTTATCCCATATTCTTATGCCCCCGCTGATGAGCAACGACGGCTGCAATACGTTGTCACTAGGCAATCTCGTGCGCTGGCTCGCGGAACAGGCTGAAGCTTTGGGCGTTGAAGTCTATCCCGGTTTTGCTGCAGCAGAAGTCTTGTTGAACGATGACGGCGCGGTTAAGGGTATCGCAACGGGCGACATGGGTGTCGGCAAAGACGGCAAACCCGGTCCGAACTTTGAGCGCGGCATGGAATTACACGCCAAGTACACATTCTTTGCTGAAGGGTGCCGCGGGCATTTGTCCAAGACGCTCATGGAGACATTCAACCTCCGCGAAGGACGTCAGCCACAAACATTTGGCATTGGCATCAAAGAACTTTGGGATGCGCCGCCTGAAAATCATAAGGAAGGCACAGTCATCCATACGCAGGGTTGGCCTCTCGCAGATTGTGCAGGTGGTGGCTTTATCTATCATCAGGAAAACAATCAGATCGCCATCGGTTTTGTGGTGACCCTGGATTATGAAAACCCAAACATGTCTCCATACGACGAGATGCAGCGTTACAAAACGCATCCGTCAATCAAGCCAATGCTTGAGGGCGGACGACGGGTTGCTTATGGCGCTCGGGCGATCAATGAAGGTGGATTACAGTCTGTCCCTAAGCTCGCATTCCCGGGTGGTTGCTTAACGGGTTGCTCCGCGGGTTTCGTCAACGTGCCTCGCATCAAAGGTTCTCATAACGCCATGAAAACCGGCATGCTCGCCGCTGAAAGCGCATTCGCCGCATTAAAGGCTGAGCGCGCGAACGACGAGTTGAGCGATTATGAACCTGCGTTTCGGAACTCGTGGGTTTATAAAGACCTCCACACCGTCCGTAATGCACGACCCGCATTATCGAAATTTGGCCTGACACTTGGGACCATTTACGCAGGCTTCGATCTTTGGATGAATAATATCGGACTTGGCTTTTTACTGCCCTGGACGTTCGACAATCACCATGACCATGAAAGCCTGAAACCTGCCAAGGATATGCCAAAGATTGACTATCCAAAGCCAGATGGCGTGATCACGTTTGATAAGCTAACCAGCGTATCATTTTCAAATACCAATCACAGTGAAGACCAGCCCATCCACTTGACCCTAAAAGACGCAAGTGTACCAGTGGCAACGAACCTATCCGTATATGATGGACCAGAGGCGCGCTTCTGCCCTGCCGGTGTTTATGAGTATGTCGCTGACGAAGACAAAGGTGGCGATGCGATGCGCTTACAGATCAACGCGCAAAACTGCGTGCACTGTAAAACTTGCGACATCAAAGACCCGACCCAAAACATTAACTGGGTTGTTCCCGAAGGTGGCGGCGGCCCGAACTATCCAAACATGTGAGAACAAGATTTTATCAACCTCTCATGTGTTGAGCATTCTGGATTCCGGCCTACACCGGAATGACGGATGTGCCACAAGGATAAAGAATGTCAGTAAATTTCTTCCATACCCTTGCAAGGCAGAACCTCATTTGCGAGTCTGCGGCGAATCAAACAAATAGAACCCCTGACCGTCAGGAAATTTTATGAAATTGACGCCCGAACAAATTGCTACCATCGAAAAGCAGACAGATGCGCTGCCTATTCCTGAAGACAATGAAGC
>DGOK01000021.1:2057-6433 GCA_002389385.1 Rhodospirillaceae bacterium UBA4468
CAGAATTTGGTTGAAGTCATTCAGATCGCTGAGTGGGCAAACGATGCCAAAGACGAATTACAGCCAATCGATCCTCAGCAAACTGGCGCAATCCTGAGCCTTGTTGATCTTCCAGCTGACAAATAACGCCGTTTAAGCGTTTCTATTCTGCGGGTGAGCGCCCTTGCTCTGCGGCGCGCATCTCTGCCTGCAATTGATCGCCACTTGCACTGCGCGGCTTGGTTAAGCGTGCAAGCCGTGAATACAATACCGGTGTCAGGAATAGCGTAATCATTGCTGCCATTCCAAGCCCACCAAAGATCACCCAACCAATCGCGACGCGCGCTTCGGAACCGGGACCTGATCCCAAAATAAGGGGCAGGCCCGCAAACACTGTCGAGATCATTGTCATCATGATCGGGCGCAGGCGAACCATCGATGCTTCGCGCGCCGCTTCCATTGGTGACGCCCCTGATTCTCGCAGCTGATTGGCAAACTCAACCATCAAGATCGCGTTCTTGGCCATGATGCCGGTAAGCATCAGCACCCCGATCTGCGAATAAATATTGATCGACGTCCCGGTCATATAGAGCGCAAAGATCGCTGCACATATACCAAATGGCACCGTGATCATCACAACCGTTGCACTCGCCAAGCACTCGAACTGTGCGACCAATACCAAGAAGACAACCAGGAATGCGATAAGATAGGTGATCAGAAGATCATGTGATGTCTCGTTCAAGGTTTTCGCTTCGCCTAAGAAGATAAGGCCGACATCGCCTTTGAGCTCAGCTGTCGCCACTGCCCTTACGGCATCAATCGCATCGCGGAGCGTATACCCCGCAGCCACATCGGCATCAACTTCAATCGCCCGGCGTTGCGCATGACGATCTAGTTCGGCTGGGACGGAGCTTTCAGAAAACTCAATAAGTTGAGACAACGGCACAAGGCGTCCACCAGCAGCTGACACGTATAAGCTGGCAATATCCGAAGGCTCATTCACAGCACCTTCGCTCGCTTGCAACATAATCGGCACGGCTTTGTCGTCAATTGTCAGCTCGCCCACTTCAAACTCATCGACAAGAACCTGGATCGTCGTTGCCAAGTCGGCAATATCAACGCCCAAATCTGTAGCCCGGCGGCGATCAATATTAATAGACAACTCAGGCTGTGTTGCCCGAAATTCAACGCGAATATTGCTCAACCATGGGATTTCTTGTTCGATCCGTTGCACCAAACTATTAGTTTCAGCAAAGATCTTTTTGTAATTAGAACCAATCAATGCGAACTCGAGACCACCATCTGCATTCCGAAGGTTGAGACTGTTCCCACGCCGCACCCGACCCCGCGCACCTGGAATCTCATTCAGCTGTTTATTAACGGCTGTCGCGATCTCGCCTTCGCTGATCGTGCGCTCACCCCAAGGCACAAGCGGTGCATCAATCTGACCTCGGTTCAAATCCCAACGACCTGTGATCGTAAATAGTCGCTCAACCACGCCATCCTCAACATAAGGGGTGAGGATTTTCTCAACTGCCTCAACCTGCCGATCCGTGTAAGGTAATCCAACACCGTCAGGACCTGTCAGGCGCACGGTTATCTTGCCGCGATCTTCTTCAGGAACGAGCTCTTCGCCAAGCTCCTGATACGTCACGTAAGTGCCTGCGATAATAACACCGCAAATGGCGACCATAATAATTGGCGCACGAAGCACGAGGTCCAATGGTTTGGCATATGCAGCTTTACATGCGCCCCCGAATTTTTCGAGCATACCGGCAATGCCTATTGCCTCTTTCTTCATCTCGCGGTTTGGCAATCTGGATGCCAGCATTGGCACCAATGTTAACGCGACAAACGATGAGATCGATACTGTGACAGCCAGCACAAATCCAAATTCCTGAAACAATCTTCCCGCCGTCGATGGCAGGAACGAGATCGGCACAAATACTGAAATCAATGTCGCCGTTGTTGCCATCACGGCAAAGAAAACCTGACGCGTGCCAAGCACGGCCGCAGCCCGGGTCTTAATCCCTTTGGTGCGCATTCTTTGGATATTTTCGAGCACAACGATGGCATCATCAACAACGATACCCGCAGCTAAAACCATCGCCAGCAACGTAATCAAATTAATAGAGAACCCGAGCATCCATACAGCGGCGAGGGACCCTATCAACGCAACCGGAATTGCGACTGTCGGAATAATTGATGCTCGGAACTGACCCGTGAAAATCATCAAGACAATAACGACGATCAAAATCGTATAGGCAAGCGTTGTCAGAAGTTCACTGATCGCGCCTTTGATAAATAGAGAGTCATCTGAAATCGTCTCAATGGTGATGCTGGGCATTTGCTTCGAAAGCCGGTCAACGACCTCCACAACACCTTCAGCAATTGCGATGGTGTTGGAACTTGCCTGACGGACAACGCCCAGACTAAGCACTGTGCGGCCATTTAGAAGTACCCAGCTCTCGGCCTCGGCAGGTGCAAAGAATACAGACGCCACGTCACCGATGCGCACCGGCTCACGCACAAACAGTTCCTCAATTTTTGAGGGGTCGATAACGGACGCATTCGCGCGAACCAGCACTTCCTGTTCACGCGATTGGAAGCTTCCCGCCGGTACATCGTATTTAGCATCCTGCATTACCCGCGCCACGTCGGCGACCGAAAGGCCGTAACTGGCAAGACGCATTGGGTTCAGCAATACGCGGAGAACGCGCTCCTGGTCGCCAAAGACATTGACGTCCGCAACACCTTCAACGGAGGTCAGCTCAGGGATCACTTGATCTTCAACAATGCGCGTCAACGCATCGATCTGCAGCTTGTCACTCCAAACTGCAAGATGAACAATCGGCGATGCGTCGGCATCGGCTTTAATCACCGTTATATTTTCAACGCCGTCTGGGAGCTGCCGCTCAACCCGGCTGACGGCTTCGCGGACATCATTCGCCGCATCAATCAGATTAACCGATGGGTTAAAGACAGCACGCAGGCGAAAGTTATTTTCTTCGCTAGAGGCGCGAACTTCTTTGACACCATTCACCCGTGCCACAGCCGCTTCCACAACGCTGGTGACTTCGGCATCCATAGTTTCTGGAGACGCACCAGGGTAGTCGGCCCGAACGGTCACAATCGGCCGATCCACATCTGGCAATTCCCGAACCTCGACACCTAGCAAGGCCCCAAAACCGGCAATCATAATCAGTAGGTTGAGGACAATCGCCAGATAAGGGCGTCGCACACTCATCGTCGGCAGATCATTCTTTGATATAGAAGTGTCGAGTTGCTCGCTCACGACTATGATCCTTCGCTAGCAGATATTTCAACCAGACGCCCATCACGCAATCGCTGCACACCTTCGACGACCACAATATCACCCGCCTTGATATCACCTTCGATGAGGACTTTGTTGTTGAGGCGTCGCTTCGAGATCACATTTACTTTGGTCGCTTTACCCTCGGTGACCCGCCACACAAAACTCTCGCCATTCTGCCACTGTAGCGCGAGTTCAGGGACGCTTGGTAACATCGGCCCCGCTAAATTTACGGCAACAAAGAACGACATGCCCGGGCGTAGTTCATCTTCGGTATTTGGAAACGCGGCGCGCACACGCACGGTGCGCGAGACAGGATTAATCCGGCTATCGATCTTATTTATATAGCCTTTGATATCACGATCCGAGAATGTTGGTGTCCGTGCCGTAACCGGCATGTTTATTTTCAGGCGCGCCAGGTTTCGTTCTGCGACATCAAACTCAACCCAGATGATGGATCGGTCATCGATTGTCATCACGTTACTTTGCATCGTGATCCGGTCACCCGCCTCAACACTTGGCATCCCGACAACGCCCTCAAAAGGCGCACGCATGGTGCGATCACTTAATGCTTCTTGTGCCTGACTCAATTCTAGTTTGGCGCGCTCAAGGATAATATCAGCGTCTTCAACATTGGCTTTGGAGCGCACATTGTTGTCGCGCAACCGCGTCGCACGTGTAAGCGCGCTTTCTGCCTCTTTCACCCGCGTCTGGGCAAGTTTAACCAAAAGTCGTGCATCACGACTGTCAAGGCGCATTACAACCTGATCTTTTTTGACCATCTCACCGGTTTCAATCGGCACCTCAATGATCTCGCCAGCTGCAGCGGAGAACATGATCACGGATTGCTGCGCACGCCCTGTACCAATTGCTTCGATCAGGACGGTGTCACGTATCTCGCCAACAGCTTCGACAATGACGGGGACAGATTTACCCCGGATTTTGGATTTGGATACGTCCGGCTTATCCGGTGCAGCCGTATCGACAGAAGCACTGGCAAACAGCGGACTCCAATGGTCTTGCGTTCCCCAGCCAATAATGCCGAGCAACACAACGATGGCAGCCAGTCTAATTTTCTTTACCG
>DGOK01000021.1:6516-16592 GCA_002389385.1 Rhodospirillaceae bacterium UBA4468
TAAGAGGCCGCTGGTGAACCCATATGTACGAAATGCCAGCATCATAATATTGTTGCACTTAATCTAGGCATTGCAAAAGCGATATCAATAGCGCGCATTCTTTTGACAGTCCCTTAGTGCACGGTTAACAGTAATTCATACTTCTCCTTGAGAAAGCCCCGCCTATGTCTGAACAGCCGACGGCAACGTCCGAGCCTGACTTAACCGATAGCGGTTACGCATGGTGGCGGCTGGCTGTTTCACTCGCGATCAGCACTGTCGGTGGCGTTGGCCTTTGGTCTGTGGTCGTCACATTACCCGCGATTGAAGCTGAGTTTGGCCTCGACCGCGGCAGTGCGTCATTACCTTATACGGTCACCATGATCGGATTTGCGTTTGGCGGTATCATCATGGGCCGACTTGCGGATCGCTCTGGCATCTTCATACCACTCGTGTTTGGTAATGTTATGCTTGGGATCGGCTATATTGTCGCTGCCCAAGCCGAAAATATGCTCACGTTCGCCCTCGCCCAATCCCTGCTCATCGGTATGCTGGGGAGCGCCGCAACATTTGGCCCCCTGGTCGCAGATGTCTCGTTATGGTTTGAGAAACGCCGCGGTCTCGCCGTCGCTGTTGTCGCCAGCGGGAATTATCTATCCGGCACCATCTGGCCGCCGATCCTGACCCACGCCATCGAAACTATTGGGTGGCGCCAAGCGCACATGGGCATTGGCGTTATCTGTGTCGTCACGATGTTACCTTTGGCATTTCTATTGCGTCGCCGCGCGGACACAACCGAAAAGCCCGCATCCGCCGGAGGCACTCGCCTGAGCCCGCCGCCCGCGAATATGTCTCTACGGACGATCCAGATATTATTGATTGTCGCGGGGCTTGCCTGCTGTATCGCCATGTCGATGCCACAAGTTCATATCGTCGCGTACTGTGGGGATCTGGGGTATGGCGTCGCCAGGGGTGCAGAGATGCTCTCTATCATGTTGGGCCTAGGCGTCGTCAGTCGGATTGCATCAGGGTTCCTTGCCGACAAAATTGGCGGCCTCGGGACATTGATTCTGGGATCGATGCTGCAATGTATGGCACTCTTATTATACATACCCTTCGATGGCCTTATATCTTTGTACGTGGTTTCTGCCTTATTTGGACTGGCGCAAGGCGGCATCGTGCCGAGTTATGCGATGATCGTCCGGCAGTATTTCCCTGCGCGTGAAGCCGGAACGCGCGTCAGTCTTGTTCTTATGACAACGGTCGTCGGTATGGCGATTGGTGGATGGATGTCTGGGGAAATTTATGACCTGACTGGGTCGTATCAAGCAGCGTTTATGAATGGCATTGCCTGGAACCTGCTGAATATGTCCATCGCGTTCTGGTTATTGATTGGAACATGGCGTCTGAAGCCCGCATAAATTTACCTGATACCCATTGGCCGGGGCTGGCCACAGGCTATATGTGTCATTACTATTGTGATTCTCAGACCTTAATTGGAGCCTTATGCATGTCTCAACGTAACCGCGCTATTGGCCAGGCAAGTTTTAAAGCTTTGGCAGGCACTTTACTCATAAGTGGCGTTGTTACATTCGCTCCAGACCCTGCGCATAGCGCCAATGACACAAATTCAATTTCAGGTAACTTCCTTGCCGGACACGTGGCACAAAAACGCCGTGATCTGCCAACCGCCTTAAAATTCCTCAACCGGACACTGGAGCAAGACAGTGAACAACTTGATGTTTTGAGACGTGCATTTCTATTTAGTGTCATGGAAGGCCAGATTGATGAAGCGCTGGCCTTGGCTGAGCGTTATTCAAAAACCGATCCAAAAGAACCAATCACTGCTTTGGCGCTCGCTATTCGTGATGCTAAAAATGAAGACTGGCAAAATATCATCGATCGTATGTCCGCGATGGACTCAACGGGCCTCAATGGCTTTACGGCCCCCGCCCTCCAAGGATGGGCTGTGTTCGCGAAAGATGGGCTTAAAGCTGGCCTCGACGCGCTGAAGCCTCTTCGTGATATTGGCGGCACCCGCACACTGCACGATCTACATGCAGGATTAATGCACGAAATTTCCAGTGATGAAGCAGCCGCCGTTACATATTACCTGAGTGTCGCCGAAGATGATGGCGGCTCATCGCTTCGATCAACGCGTATTCTAGGTACTCTTTACGAGCGCCAAGATAAAAAATCAGAAGCCAAAGCAACCTACGACTTGTACCTGCAAGCGCAGCCTGGCTCACAATTTATCAATCTGGATATGGAGCGCCTAGAGACCGGCGATACAAAAGTGCCCGTTCTTATCAAGAATGCTCAGGAAGGCATTGCAGAAGCCTTGTTTGGGATCGCGTCCTCATTAAACCAGCAAGGTGGCAGCGAAACCGCCTTAGTGTTGGCGAGATTAGCTTTGTATCTGCGACCTGAATTCCCTGTTATGAGATATATGGCCGCCGGCATCCTTGAACAGCTCTACAGGTATGAAGACGCGATTGCTGTTTATAAAAAACTGCCGGATAACACGCCCTTTTCGCGCTCAGCGAAGATCAGAATTGCGCGCAATCTAGACAGTATCGATAAAACAGACGAAGCCATCGATATTCTAAAAGCCGCTGGTGAAATGTACGCCAAAGACCCCCGCCCAGTAACCGCGCTTGGCGACCTATACCGTGGACGCGAACGTTGGGACGATGCCATTAGTGCCTACGACGATGCGATTGAGCGACTTGGCACGCCCGAACCTCGCCATTGGCAAATGCTCTATTCCAGAGGCGTTGTCGCCGAACGTGCCGGTCAATGGGAACGGGCTGAGAAAGATTTATTGAAAGCTCTCGAGTTCGAGCCTGATCAGCCATTGGTCTTAAACTATCTTGGCTATTCCTGGGTTGAGAAACGACAAAACCTTGAGCGCGCATTGGAAATGATCAAAACCGCTGTCTCAAAGCGTCCCCACGATGGCTATATCACGGACAGCCTAGGTTGGGTTTACTATCAGTTTGGCCGCTATGAAGAAGCTGTGCCTGAATTGGAGCGGGCCGTGGAATTGCGCCCCGAAGATCCTGTCATCAATGATCACCTTGGGGATGCGTACTGGCGTGTCGGACGAACGCGGGAAGCTGCATTCCAATGGAACCATTCTCAGGCCCTTGATCCAGAGCCTGAGCTCAAAGAACAACTTGAGAAAAAACTCAAGCATGGGCTGGTCGAAGAAGCGAGTGCTGTCATCAAGACCACGCCTAATGGTGGCTGAGACGCCTATCGTCGACGCCGCGCCCGCGAAGGTTAATCTTTATCTTCACGTTACGGGCAAGCGCGCGGATGGCTATCATCTTTTAGATAGCCTCGTAGTGTTGGCTGACATTGGCGATCAAATCACGGCAACTCCCTCTGACACCTTGTCGCTCAATTATACGGGTCCCTTTGCCAAGGGTCTGCCGCCTGCACAAAGCAATCTGGTGCTCCACGCTGCCGAACGATTGAAGGACGCGTTTGGTGTTTCCGCTGGCGCGGCCCTGACATTGGACAAAGTCCTCCCCATGGCATCGGGCATTGGTGGCGGCTCGGCAGATGCAGCGGCCACGCTCCGGGCACTGTGCACGTTGTGGCATTTAGATATCACACACCCAAAAGTCGCGGACCTTGCCTTATCGTTGGGTGCTGATGTCCCAGTGTGCCTACGAGGGCAAAGTGCTATCATGCGAGGGATCGGCGAAGATATACGCCCCGTTGGCCATCTGCCGCCGCTCAACCTGATCCTAATCAATCCCGGCGTCGAAGTTTCGACACCCGCCGTCTTCAAAGCACGAACCAGCGCATTTTCAAACCTTGTTGAGATACCGGGTACTTTTAGCGATGCATCTGCATTTCATGCATTCCTGAAGGTAACCCAGAATGATCTAGAGCCGCCTGCGATAGGGCTACAGCCTATCATAGGCGATATTCTTGAGGCCCTGCGAGCATTACCAGGCGTTGCGCTGGCACGGATGTCGGGGAGCGGTGCGACCTGCTTTGGAATCGTTAAAAATGCTGATGCAGCCCATGCCGGGGCGCAGGCATTATCGGCCTCACACCCGACATGGTGGGTTCAGGCGACATCCGTGAAATAGGCCAAAAACAGGCCTTAAAACCGGCATTAGCAGAAAATATCAGAAACCCTTACACTCGGGCTTGCTCCTTCGGGTCTGTTGGACTATTTTCTGGCTCGCTCGTAAGGGCAACTGGTTGGTGGGGTGTGGCGAAGTGGTCTAACGCACTGGTTTTTGGTATCAGCACTCCTAGGTTCGAATCCTAGCACCCCAGCCAACAGGAAAACCCGCTCATCGAGCGGGTTTTTGTTTGATCCTCATCATAGGGATACTACCTTGAACGTCCGCTTATGATCCTAAGCAGACAAACGCACAGAATTGAGATGCTCGCTTCAAGCCCCCGGCATTGCAATTAAAACCAATTGGGTTTTACGCGGGCTGTGGCACAAACTTAGTCAGGTCGATCCCGTCCACGGCGGATATATATTCATCTATACTCGGTGTTCGACCAAGGATTGTGGAAAGCACAACAACCGGCGTCGAGGCCAAGAGGGACTCGCCCTTCTTCTCATCACTGTCTTCAACGACACGCCCCTGAAACAAACGCGTCGATGTCGCCATGACCGTGTCGCCCTTTTCAGCCTTCTCCTGGTTGCCCATACACAGGTTACACCCGGGCCGTTCCAGATAGAGCTTGTTTTCGTATCCCGTTCGGGCTGTTTCCTTCGGGGCATTGTCGTCAAATTCAAACCCGGCAAACTTCTGCAATATTTCCCAGTCGCCTTCGGCTTTCAATTCATCAACGATGTTGTAGGTCGGCGGCGCGACGACCAGCGGCGCATTGAATTCTACTTTGCCTTGCTGCTTTTCAATGTTTCTAAACATTTGAGCAATAATTTTCATATCGCCTTTATGAACCATGCAAGAGCCGACAAAGCCTAAATCGACTTTCTTTTCCCCTTTATAGTACGAGATTGGTCTGATCGTATCGTGCGTATAGCGTTTCGATACATCGATATTCTCGACATCAGGATCGGCGATCATCGGTTCGTTGATTTGATCCAAGTCCACGACGACTTCAGCAAAATATTTGGCATTGCTGTCCGGCGAAAGTGCTGGTTTTTCGCCTGATTTGATTTCTGCGATACGTTTGTCCGCTTTGTCGATAAGGCCTTTGAGCATTTGAACAGCGTTATCCATACCCTTGTCGATCATGATCTGAATGCGGCTCTTTGATATCTCCAGAGACACAATGAGAGTCGCATCGTTTGAGATACAAATAGACGCTTTCGCCTTCATTTCAGCGCTCCAGTCCGTGAATGTGAAGGCTTGGTCGGCAAGCAGTGTACCAATGTGAACTTCGATGATCCGGCCTTGGAATACGTTGTCACCGAATTGAGCCAACATTTGGGCTTGTGTCGCATGGACGACGTCACGGAAATCCATATGATCCGCCATGCGGCCTTTGAAGGTGACTTTAACCGTCTCAGGGATCGGCATCGTCACTTCGCCCGTCGCCAGAGCAAGTGCAACCGTCCCAGAATCAGCACCAAAAGCAACGCCCTTGGACATCCGAGTGTGAGAGTCGCCACCGATGATGACCGCCCAATCGTCAATCGTAATATCATTCAAAACTTTATGAATGACGTCGGTCATGGCAGGATAATTGCCCTTCGGGTCGCGCCCGGTGATAAGCCCGAAATCATTCATAAACTTCATAAGTTTTGGCGTGTTTGCCTGAGCTCTCTTGTCCCAAACCGAGGCCGTATGACACCCAGACTGGTAAGCGCCATCAACCGCTGGAGAAATCACTGTTGCCGCCATGGCCTCCAATTCCTGAACCGTCATCGGGCCCGTCGTATCCTGAGATCCAACGATATTTACATGCACCCTGACGTCCGAGCCCGCGTGTAATAAAGTGCCTTCATCAACCCCAAGCGCATTGCTGTTGAAAATCTTCTCAACCGCCGTATGGCCTTGTCCCTCGAGAGCAACCTCATTCGAAGGTGCAAATGCAGATTTCAATTCAACGCCGAGCGCCGAAGCTGCAAAGGTCTGCAGTTTCTTACCGAAGACTATTGCATACGAGCCGCCTGCCTTCATAAACTCGACCTTTTCAGGTGAAAAGGATGAAGAAACATCAACAAGCTCTTCCTTACCGTCTTCATCGTAGAGTTTTTTGTCTTTAGCGTTGATGGTGAGGACGGTACCTGTTTCAACTGAGTAAACTTCCTCAAGGATTGGACTACCGTCGTTATTCAAAATCACGTTGCCGTCTGAGTCTACTTTCTTGACCCAGTTTTTCAGATCGATTCCAACACCGCCCGTAACACCCACCGTCGTTGCGAAAATCGGCGAAATACCGTTGGTACCTGCAACGATCGGGGCAATATTCACGAACGGAACGTAAGGACTGGCTGGCTTACCCATCCACAAAGCAACATTGTTGATGCCTGACATCCGCGATGACCCAACGCCCATCGTTCCTTTTTCGGCGATCATCATCACCTGTTTGTCGGGGTTTTGTTTTTGCATCTCTCTAATTTTGGCTTGCGCAGCTTCGGAGATAAAGCACTTCCCATGAAGTTCTCGGTCCGCTCTGGAATGTGCCTGATTGCCAGGTGACATAAGGTCTGTAGATATATCCCCCTCTGCCGCAACGTAAGTAATGACTTTGATTTCATCCTTAATGTCCGGCAGTTTCGTGAAGAATTCAGCCTTGGCATAGCTTTCTAGGATGTCTTTAGCGATTTCATTCCCATCGCGGTAAGCTTTCTCTAGCCGCGCCATATCGGCGTCGTAGAGGAAAAACTGCGTTTTAAGAACGTCCGCTGCCGAACGTGCGATCGACGCATCGTCACTCAAAGCCAGATCGAGAAGCACCTCAACCGACGGCCCGCCTTTCATATGCGATAACAGCTCTAAAGCAAAAGATGCCGAAATCTCTTTGACGACTTCGCTTCCGAGAATGATCTCTTTCAAGCACTTAGCCTTTACAACAGCTGCGCTCGTTGTGCCGGGCAGCGTGTTGTAAATGAGAAATTGCAGGGACTGATCACGATGTTCATTTTTGACATCACGGATCTGCGCGATCAGCTCGCTAACGAGTGCCCCGTCCTCAATCGGTTTTGGGCTCAAACCTGAGGCTTTGCGTTCTTCGATCTCAGCTAAGTATTCTGTGTAAAAGCTCATCATAACTCCTGGATCTTGGCGGCTGTACGTATGAGAACGTTAAACCGAACATAAAAATATGACATCCACTTAATATATCTTTGGGCTGCCCAAGACAATAATTTTGCTGAGGATGAATACGGGGGCAAGAAGCAGAAGTGCTTAAGTCTAGCTCTGATTAATAGCAGACAGTCAACTTGCCCAACGATAAATGACCACATACTTTTTAGGGATGGTTACACATGGCGGTTACACAGGTGGATTTCGTCGCAGTTAACGCATTGAATTTACTGATTTTTGAAAAATGGCTGCGTTTCCTAGCACCCCAGCCACCTTCTTTCTCAACACATCAGAACAAGTTCGCATATTGCGAACTATAAATATACCATCCACTACAAGCAACTTTGACTGTTAACTAGAGGATCGCCTCTCTTCATTGACGTACAGAATATCAAGGGAGGGCAGAAGCCCCGGCCAAAGGGCTGCTTATGGCTAAAAGCAAACGACCTCTCCATCAAATAGAACCTGCTTTCAGACCAAAAGCGGGCTCTCCTTCTAGAAGCCTTAGAGGCCAGAAACTAACCAAGCTGTGTATCCGACGTATGACACTAAAAGCAAAGTACCCTCATAACGGTTTATGATGCCGGTCCCTTTAACATTGAAACAAACCACAAGTAGGCCGACGGTCAGCAGGCCGAGAACGGCCATGTCCCGGTGAAGGATTTCTGGCGGCACGGAAGTCGGGGAAATCACACCGGCAATGCCAACCACGGCGAGCGTATTGAACAAATTTGAGCCGAGGATATTACCTAGTGCGAGGTCTGACTGTCCCTTGCGAGCTGCTGACAAAGATGCAGCGAACTCTGGAAGTGATGTGCCTACAGCAACAATCGTCAATCCGATCACAAGATCGGAAACTCCCAAGCCACTGGCTATTTCTACAGCACCCCACACAAGCAGGCGGGAACTGACGATCAGCAATACGAGGCCGACGACTACCCATACCAACGCCTTGGTGAACTGTTTACAGTGGTCGTGGAGCGCCTCTTGTACGTCATGACCCAAAGGGTCATCTCGTTTGCGCATACCTTCGTAAATGCTCCACCCCATCAATACGGCAAAAACACTGAGAAGAATCAGCGCATCAATATAGGACAACTGGCCATCAGCCAAAAGAAGGGCGGATAGGCCCATTATGCCTATGAGTATCGGGACCCCCTTCTTGACTACAATGGATTGAGCGGCAATCGGACAAATCATCGCCGTTACACCGAGGATCAGCCCGATGTTCGCGATGTTAGACCCATATGCGTTGCCCAACGCCAACCCAGAGTTACCCTCGCTCGCAGCAAACGCGGAAACCATCATCTCCGGGGCCGATGTTCCGAAACCGATGATGATCATCCCAATCAAGAGCGGGGGAATTGATTAATGGGACGCGACGGCAGCGGCACCCTCAACAAATCTGTCTGCGCTCCAAATCAGAAGCATCAGTCCGCCGACGACGGCAAGTAAAGGCAGCAACATTTAGCTTAATACTCCAGGCAATAAAGTGCATCACGACGTTATATCGTTTGATAGAGGCTAATTTAGCGAAGGACTTCAATCATATATTACCGTGATGTTACGCTTCAATGGTTGCGACCTAATGCAAACTCCCGTACGGACGATCTAAAAGAATGAGTAAGTTTAGCGTCGCTGCCCAAACAGTCTCAACAGCATGATGAACATGTTGATGAAATCAAGATACAGCGTCAGTGCGCCCATGACCGCTTTCTTGGTCATCACTTCAGCACCATCGGTTTCCACAAACATCAATTTAATCTTCTGTGTGTCGTAGGCGGTCAGACCGACGAAGACCAACACGCCGACCACCGAAATGACAAAATGCAGTGCCGAAGAAGCAAGGAACATATTGACGATGGAAGCGATAATGATGCCAATCAGGCCCATCATTAAAAACGAACCCATGCCCGACAGGTCGCGCTTAGTGGTGTAACCATACAAACTCATCCCGGCGAAGGCCCCAGCCGTGATGAAGAACACCCTTGTGATCGAAGCTCCGGTATAGACAAGAAAGATATTTGCCAAGGAAAGGCCCATGACCGCCGCGATGGCCCAGAATACCACCTGTGCGGTCGATGCCTGCATCTTATTAATACCGAATGACAGCACCAACACGAAGGCCAACGGCGAGAACATCACAACATAGGAAAGCCCAGTCGGTTGCAGTTGCCCACTTTCACTCGCGACGTACAGCATGTTTAAAATGGCCGGTGTATTGGCGCTTAAGTAGGCGACAAGGCCGGTTAACGCTAATCCCGATGCCATGTAGTTATAGACCCGGAGCAGATACTCACGCGGACTGGCATCAATTTCTACATCTGTGCCAGCTTATACCACCGTCTTGTTCTGAGTGTTCAGCGTGGTACCGTCATCATGTTGCATGACCATTGCTTTCTTTTAATCCTTAGTGTGGTTTTAATAACTGTTGATACTCAGCAATAACATTGCTGCGCCAACTTTGCAGCATCGCCTATCTCGACCGTATCTTAGTTAATGTAAAAAATAGTTGCTCCCCAATCAGGTCACTATTTGCATTACAAGACAAGAACTTCGCCTAATCAATATGGTGCCGAGGTATTATTATGACTATAAGGGGACTAGTCTCAATACGTAGCGCCATAGTTCTGCCTAGGATAGCGCGCCATTCAGCCGTCCCCTGAACAGTCGGCATTTTACACGGTGAACGCCCAAGTACGAACATGGCTAATAACAGGCTTTGTTAGACTAAGATCATCCGTCTCCTTAATATTCAAACCGGACAATTCAAGTTGAGGTCACTTTCTCATACTGTAAGCTGCAGGTACTCGTGGAACGATTTGTTTATTGATTATA
>DGOK01000021.1:16729-16859 GCA_002389385.1 Rhodospirillaceae bacterium UBA4468
AGTCTTGCGAACCCGCTAAAATCACAACATGGACGCATACACTGCAATAGCACAACTCGCGATGGACCATGCAGGCACAGCTGCAAAGCAATTGGATTGCACGAATATCGCTGAGCTGACAAAGAAAGCG
>DGOK01000024.1:0-5929 GCA_002389385.1 Rhodospirillaceae bacterium UBA4468
GACCGTCCTGAACCCAATGCCAGCGTCATGGACATCGCGGCCTATGTTGGCGGCGAATCAAAAGTTGATGGCGTCGAACGCATCATAAAGCTGTCATCGAACGAAGGCCCCTTTGGCCCAAGTCCAAGTTCCAGTAAAGCTCATGAAGCCGAGGCATCTGCGCTGCATCGCTATCCAGACGGCGGCGCTGTCGCACTTCGCACCGCTATCGGTGAGCGCTATGACCTCGATTCTGCAAAAATCGTATGCGGCGCTGGCTCTGATGAATTGATCTCATTGTTATGCAAAGCTTACTCAGGCGTGGGCGACGAAGTCTTATACTCCGAACATGGTTTCTTAATGTATCCGATTTCAGCGAAAGCTGCGGGTTCAACACCCGTTACAGCACCAGAAACAAATAAGACGGCAAACGTTGATGCGCTTTTAGCGGCTATCACAGATAAAACACGGATTGTATTTCTAGCGAACCCCAACAATCCGACTGGCACATATTTGCCAAAAGCTGAGGTGCAGCGTCTTCGTGATGGGTTACGTAATGATATTTTGTTGGTGATCGATGCCGCGTATGCGGAATATACAACGCTGGAAGATTACACAGCTGGCATCGAACTGGTCGACGCCGGCGAGAATACGGTAATGACCCGCACGTTCTCAAAAATCTACGCGCTGGGCGGTGTTCGTCTGGGCTGGGCTTATGCGCCTGCAAACGTGATTGATGTCCTAAACCGTATTCGCGGACCGTTTAATGTCGGCGCACCTGCCATGGCAGCTGGCATCGCGGCTATTCAAGACACTGAATTTGAAGCCATGAGCCGCGCGCACAACGATACATGGCGCGATTGGACCGCTGACCAACTGACCAAGCTCGGTCTTGATGTCACGCCCAGCATTGGCAACTTTCTACTTGTTTGCTTTGGCGATGACCCTGCGCACAGCGCAGAAGCTGCGGATCAATTCTTAAAAACCAGAGGCATTCTTATCCGCCGCATGGGCGGTTATGGGTTCCCGAATTGCTTGCGTATTACGATCGGTCTCGAAGACGAGATGCGTATCTTCGTTGACGCGTTGGCCGCATTCCTGGGCCGCAATGATTTCGAGCCTTCGTCATGACCGGCGCACCATTATTTGAAAATGTGACGTTGATCGGCATCGGCTTGATTGGCTCGTCGTTATCTCATGCCATGCGAAAACATGGGCTAGCTGGCGCCATTACTGTTGCAACACGTCGCCAAGAGACGTTGGACCGTGCGATTGAACTCGGCCTGTGCACTACAGGAACATTGGATTTCGGTGCTGCCGTCAAAGACGCTGACCTTGTCATTATCTGTACGCCCATGGGTGTCTATAAAGATATTGGTACTGAGATCGCCCCACACCTTAAAGCTGGCGCCATCGTCACGGATGTAGGTTCGGTTAAATTTCCTGTGTTTCAGACGCTGGCCCCCACATTGCCAGATCATGTGCATCTCGTCCCCGGGCACCCGGTTGCCGGGACCGAATACTCGGGTCCTGATGCCGGGTTTGCAGCCTTGTTTGAAAAACGCTGGACACTGTTGACGCCCGCCGACCGCACGGACGCTGATGCTATACAGAAAGTCACAACGCTGTGGGAGCGGTGTGGCGCCATGGTCGAAGTCATGGATGCCGCGCATCATGATCAAGTGCTCGCAATCACTTCGCATCTTCCGCATTTGATTGCCTACACGATTGTCGGGACCGCCACAGATTTGGGCGAGGACCTGCAAAAAGAAGTCATTAAGTTCTCGGCGTCTGGTTTCAGGGACTTTACCCGAATTGCAGCCTCGGACCCGACCATGTGGCGCGATATATTTCTCACCAACCGCGAAGCTGTCCTGGACGTCCTAGGCCGTTTCGACGAAGACCTCACCGAGCTAAAGCGTGCCATACGCCGTGGCGATGGTGAGAAACTGTTTGAACATTTTTCCCGAACCCGCACTATTCGCCGCGGTGTCATCGACGCAGATCAGGCTTAAAAATCATGCAACCCGTTCTCGATAGTTTTGTTTCCGGATTCCCTATCTTAATGCTGCATTCGTCGGTGACGATTGCGATCTTATTGGCCGGTATTTGGCTTTATATATGGATGACGCCCTGGGACGAGATGGCCTTGATCCGCAAAGGTAATAACGCAGCAGCGCTCTCGCTCGGCGGGGCAATCGTTGGTCTCGCGTTACCCCTCGCAATTGCCATGGCGGCCAGTGTCAGTGCTTATGAAATCATCTTGTGGGGTCCCGTCACATTGATCCTGCAAATCATTGCCTACCGGGTTGCAGATATCGTCATGCGGACCCTGCCAAAGCGCATTGAAGACGGTCAGATGTCAGCTGCTATCCTGCTGGTCTCGATCAAGCTTGCCGCGGCCATCGTTAACGCTGCTGCCGTTTCAGGCTAGGCCTTATCGATGCGATTGCGTGACATTCTGGCGCTCATCGTCGTCGCCATTATTACCATTGGCGGACAGGTATTCCGTGGTGATGAAGCACAGCCTGAGACTGAGAGTCCACGCCGCCCACCCCTAAGCGCTTACAACAACGTTCCCTGGGATGCCGATACACAATATTGGTTTACCGACAAGCCAGCAGCCGTGGCACCAAAGTCGCCGCCATGGGTTGGAATAGGGCCTGAGGCGATCATTGAAATCCCACATAATCGAAAGTCTGGAACAGGGACTGCATTCGCTGTTGGCAAAGGACAGTGGCTGACGGCGCGTCATGTCATTGATGGATGTGATGACGTTGGGCTTCAGTATGCCCCCGGCAAGGCCGTCCGCGTCAGAACTATCCTTAATCACCCAAATGCAGACGTCGCACTGTTAACGACCAAGCGAGGCCCTACACCTTTTGAGATTGGGCGCGATGCATCTCAAGGCGACAGCGGCTTTATGATTGGTTTTCCAACAGGCAAACCGGGTGCCGTGCTCGGGCACAAAATTGGTACCACCACACTGAAGGAACGCGGACGATACCAAACCCGCGAAACAGCGGATGTCTGGAGTGAACAGACCCGACTTCCAAATCGCGCAGGCTCATTGGGCGGACTTTCAGGCGGACCGATCTTTACCGATGACGGACGTATTGTGGGCGTTGTTCTCGCTGAGTCAAAACGACGTGGCCGTGTCTTTACCGCTCAGCCGACAACAATGCGCTACTTACTCAGCGGTTCAAATGAGCCCTTCGCCACCCCAGTCCCCTTGAACGAGGATGACTACCCAAGCACTGCCCGGAACTGGTTGACGTCACTACAAATCTCGAAGGTCCTCTGCCGCGTTAAAAGATAAGCGACGAGATTACCATAGGATCGCCGGGACCCGCATAAGCGGAATAGGACCGATCGAAAGGCGTTGATCCTGAACACTGATCGGCACGTCGATCTGCTTTGGCCCACCCCCCGCAGGCACCTTACCCAAGGCACCAAGTATCATTTTGGCGATATTCCCATCACTGGACCTGACCAATCCTGCCTGGATCAGTTGGTTCAATGCCGCATCATAACCGGTGACACGCGCACTAAACGCACAAACCGGTTGTAGTCGGCCATCAAGGGCCATTGTCCCGTCCCCATCCAAGCCGAGCGTCCCATGAATGATGCGAAGCGAACGCACCTCGACGGTACCGCCACGATTGGCCCATTGGGTAAGTTCAGGTGCGGTCAAATTTCCTGGTGGCGCACCGCCAATCAATTCCAGATGAGCTTCAATATTTTTTACATTGGAACCAAAGGGTGACTGGGCCAGTGCTGGCAGCGTGATATCACGTACTTTCAAATTCAATCCGCCATAAATTGGCACCGATCCGCGTATCAGAAATGCCTTTAAGTTTGCGACCTTTAGCACACCTTTATCGTCATTACTGGTCACTGCAACATCCTCAAGATCAAGACGAACGCGTCCGCCTTGATCCCGGTCCACAGCCCAGGTGTTGGACGTCGTCTCAATAATATACGTATTCAACGCGGGACCTTTGGCGACAGCCAAATTCATCGGACCTGTGAAATTTCCATCGATTTCATCAATTTTCCAAGGCGCCATCGTCGCCGTTATGCCCGGCACGCGAAGCCGCCACCCCGCAGCAGTATCAACGATCTGCACATCTTCTGCTTGGATATCTAGCCATCCCAGAAACCCATCGACATCAAGGCGTGCCATCTGAATGTCACGCCCATCCATTCGATTATTATCGATCCAAACATTGATCTGCTCGCGGACAGTCTCCGCCAGCCAGAACCACCAGACGACATAGATGACAATCGCGACAAAAATCACGACACCAAGCGTCTTCCATCGCCGGCGCGACGAGGTGAAAGGTCTTTCGAGAATCATTTCATCAGGTGTGATATTATTTGGATCAGTCATGCTAGACACTAGAACGTTGCACCACGTTCGTGAAGGGCATAGCTTCGGACTTTACACATTAGCTCATATATTTATTTAACTTCGGACCGCATATGTCTGCACCCCGCACCCTCTCAAGTACTTTAAATGCTTCGATTCCAATTATCTTTGTGTTGCTTTGGTCGACCGGGTTTATTGGTGCCAAAATGGGTATGCCACATGCAGAGCCATTCACCTTTTTAGCTTACCGATTTACAATCGCATCTGCGATCTTCGTTTTATTGCTGCTGGCAATGCGTGTGCCCTGGCCAAAGGACGGGCGCACCTGGATGCACGCTGCCATTGTCGGCTCAATGATGCACGGTATCTATTTAGGCGGTGTCTTTTTTGCAGTCAAAAATGGCACATCTGGTGGTATTTCTGCGCTCATTGTTGGCGTTCAACCCCTACTGACTGCCGTCTTTGCGGGTGTGTTACTAAGCGAACGATTAAGCAAGAAAGCCTGGCTTGGATTTATCCTCGGCTTTGTCGGTATCAGCCTCGTCGTTTGGCATCAGGCTGGAGATACGGGCGGCTGGGTCGGAATCTCATCATGTATTGCAGGCCTTGTCGCCGTCACCGCAGCCACACTCTATCAAAAACGCTTTGCGACCAGCATCGATTTGCGCGTTGGTTCAGCCATTCAATTTGCCGCTGCCGCGGTGTTGATGTGGGTGCTCGCCATCAGCAGCGAGACCATGGTTGTGGATTGGACCGGCGAGGCTATTTTCGCGATGGCATGGCTCGTCTTGGTCTTATCCATTGGTGCGGTCACGCTGTTGTATATATTGATCCGACAAGGCGCGGCATCCAAAGTCGCCAGCCTGTTCTATCTGGTCCCGCCTGTTGTCGCAGTTGAAATGTACTTTTTGTTTGGCGAGACCCTCAGCATGACAGCACTCATAGGTATGGCTATCGCCGTGATTGGTGTCGCGTTGGTCACGAAAGGCTAATCATGGCACCACACACACCCTTTAGTCCGCCAACCGAGAGCTTCTGGCTATTCGCATATGGATCGTTAATGTGGCAGACAGATTTTCCATTTAAAGAACAACACTTAGCCACCATTTATGGTTATCACAGAGCCCTCTGTATTTATTCATGGACCTACCGTGGCACCGAACAAAACCCAGGCCTTGTGTTTGGCTTGGACGAAGGCGGCACGACCCAAGGGATCGTCTTTAAAATCTCCACCGAAGACGCCGCAGAAGTATATGAGAAAATCCATGCCCGCGAGATGGTCTCAAACGTGTATCAACCCGAGTGGGTTTCATGTCATTTGGACGATGGTGCGGACGCGACCGTGCAAGCCTTGGCCTATGTCGCTGATCATTCAAATCAACAGTACGCTGGCGCATTGTCGGATGATGATACCGTGAGGCTCGTTCATGCGGGCCATGGCAACGCGGGGCCGTGTACTGACTATGTGCTAAATACCGATGCGCATCTGCGCGAAATCGGTGTTTGTGATCCGATGCTGCAACGGATTGCTGGGAAGCTTTAATATCGATACTTAATCACGTCGTCATTCCGGCGTAG
>DGOK01000024.1:5957-24535 GCA_002389385.1 Rhodospirillaceae bacterium UBA4468
ACGCTGATCTCAAGAGGGACGCTTGTTAATCTGGAAGAGAGATCGAGCCGTCGTCTGCCACCGCGAAAAACGGGTTATAGGCGACTTCCCATAAATGGCAATCCGGGTCAGCAAAGTAGCCAGAATACCCGCCCCAAAAAACCTCTTCGGCGTTCTTGATGATCTTTGCACCAGCGACCTTGGCTTCTTCAAGCACAGCGTCAACGTCGGCTTTATCACGGCAATTATATGCCAACGAAACACCCCGGAATGCGGGGACACCGACATCCTTAACCGTCGCATCTTCGGCAAGTGCCGCGTGCCCATACAGCCCGAAAATCACTGACCCTGCTTGAAAGAACGTCACGTTTTCATTCGACTGACCAGATGCTTGCCATCCTAGCCGTTCATAAAACGCCCGGCTTGCCGCCATGTCTGTAACACCCAATGTGACGATGCTCAGGCGTTGATCCATAAGCTTAGCCGCACTTGGAATAGGCGCAAGAGGTGCACGTGTCACAGCCTTCTTGGCGCATCAAAGATGGCTGACCACATTTTGGGCAATGCTTGAACAGCGACGACGGTTGCGGGTTCACACCGTCTTCTTCAAGACGCAAACTTCCACCGGCGACCGCCATGGGCTGCGCAATATCATTTTGATCCGGGCCTTCAGCAGCATTCGGATTTGGGATGAAACCTGTATCGATCATATGGTTTTCAATCACGCTGCCAATCGCTGCCAAGAGCGATGGGACGTACTTGCCACCAACCCAGTATCCACCGCGCGGATCGAACACAGCTTTTAATTCTTCGACGACAAACGACACATCGCCACCGCGACGGAATACCGCTGAAATCATGCGTGTCAGTGCAACAGTCCAGGCGTAATGCTCAGTGTTTTTCGAGTTGATGAAAATCTCGAACGGACGACGACGGCCTTGATCATCAATAATGTCGTTGAGCGTGATGTAGATCGCATGGTCACTTTCCGGCCAGCGCACCTTGTAGGTTTTACCCGGCAACTCGCCCGGACGATCCAAAGGCTGAAACATGCGAACCACTGATCCGGAATCCCCTTCATCCTTTGGCAATGTACTCTTTGCCTCGGTCTCGAATGGCAGTTCAGGTTCAACAACGGCGGGTTTCTTTTTCTCGCCGACTTCAAGCACAGCCCCGGTCACATCATTCGGACGATAGGTCGTGCAGCCCTTACAGCCCAGTTCGTAGGCACGAACATAAATATCCTTAAAGGCGTCAAACGATGCATCTTCCGGCACGTTGATAGTTTTTGAAATTGAGCTATCGATATATTTTTGCACCGCCGCCTGCATCACCAGATGATCTTCTGGTGCCAGGGATTGCGCATCAACAAACGCGCGCGTGAGCGGTGTGTCGGCACCCTTCATACGGCGGAAAAGCCGGAACGCATAATCTGACACTTCTTCTTCACGGCGTGTGCCATCAGGCATTAAAACGTGACGGCTATACGTGAAGCTGAAAACGGGCTCAAGTCCGGACGACACATTATCGGCGAACAATGAAATCGTCCCCGTCGGCGCCACTGATGTCAGCAATGCATTACGGATGCCATGCTCGGCAATCGCATCGCGAATATCCTGATCCATGGCAGCAATGGTTTCGCCCGCCAAATACTGTTCCTTGTCGAACAGCGGGAACACACCTTTTTCGCGCGCTAAATCTACAGACGCCAAATACGCGGATCGCTGCACGGCCTTCAACCATGTCTCGGTCAGTTGAACCGCAGCCGCAGAACCGTAGCGGGCACCACACATAATCAACGCATCCGCCAGACCAGTGATCCCCAAGCCAATACGGCGTTTCGCTTTGGCTTCATTTCGTTGTTCTTCAAGCGGAAAGCCAGATACATCGACGACATTATCCATCATGCGAACAGCCGTCCGCGTGATCTCGTCCAAGGCTTTCGTATCAAGCACAGCATCATCTTCAAACGGTGATATAACCAAGCGCGCCAGGTTCACAGAGCCGAGCAAACATGCACCATAAGGCGGCAAAGGCTGTTCGCCACAAGGGTTCGTCGCATGAATTGTCTCGCAATAATGCAGGTTGTTGCGGGCGTTGATCCGGTCGATAAAAATCACCCCAGGCTCGGCGTACGCATACGTTGCCTGCATAATTTTATCCCAAAGATCGCGCGCAGATACTGTCTGATGAATAGTGCCTTCAAATATCAAATTCCAAGACGCATCATCTTTAACCGCCTGCATGAACGAGTCCGTGACAAGCACCGACAGGTTGAACATACGCAAGCGGCCCGGTGCCTGCTTGGCATCTACAAACGCTTTAATATCCGGATGATCACAGCGCAGCGTTGCCATCATCGCACCACGGCGCGACCCGGCCGACATGATCGTGCGGCACATCGCATCCCACACATCCATAAACGACAGCGGGCCAGATGCATCTGCACCAACGCCTTTGACGCGGGCACCCTTGGGCCGCAGCGTCGAGAAATCATAACCAATGCCGCCACCTTGCTGCATGGTCAGCGCGGCTTCTTTCAATTGCTCAAAAATACCCGCCATATCGTCCGGTACGTCGCCCATGACGAAGCAGTTGAATAACGTCACTTTTCGCTCAGCACCTGCACCTGACAAGATGCGGCCAGCAGGCAAAAACTTGAAATCATCCATGGCATCAAAGAAGCGCTGTTCCCAGACCTCAGGTTCGTCTTCGTTGACAGCAAGCGCCTTGGCCACACGTCGCCACGTATCCGCAACCGCCTTATCAATAGGGCGTCCGTCAGCGTCTTTAAGACGGTATTTCATATCCCAGATTTGCTGGGAAATTGGGGCAACGTCGATCATGGCGTTTTCTTTCGGCAGGTCAGGCGGATTAAAAGGTGGTGGAGACCGTCTCCATCAGAGCGCAAACAGTAGGCCCGACCGGCATTTCTCACAAGCGAATGTTCTTGAAATGTTTTCACTTATTTTACCAGATTTATCCTCAAGCGCAATCGAGAATAAACAATTATTATCAATGTATTATGAAGTTTTCCCCAGCTTTCAATATGTGATCAGACAAAGTTTTCCACGTTGTCCACAATCACAACGTGAAAGATGAGCTTGGTAGCTGACCCAAGAACTCTTTCAGAGTCTATTTATCAAGTAGTCGCGTTGAGGCCTCTTCGACCACACGTTCGAGATGGACCATGAATTCCTTGCGCGGCATTGCACACGCCATGACGGGATCGAGCACTTGGAGTGTGATCGTGCCCGAGTTGACCAAAAATTTACGGCGGCCCCAATATTTCCCAGAGTTCAACGCAATCGGAACCACAGCCACGCCATCGGGCAGTTGCTGATAAACGGCTGCGACACCGGGGTGATATCGTAATTGCTCTCCAGGCGCTGTCCGCGTTCCTTCGGGAAAGATGATTACCTGACGACCTTTCGCGAGCCGATCCACGCACGCCGTGACCATATGGCGCAAAGCCTTCGCGCCAGCATGTCGGTCTACCGAAACATGCTCGACCCTTCGATTGTACCAACCCCAAAAAGGGATCTTCATCAGTTCCTGCTTCAAGATGTACTGCGGATCTTCCAAGATCACATACATAATGAACGTATCCCAAATGGATTGGTGCTTTGATGCAATCAGGATGGGGCCGTTGGGGATTTTCTCTAGGCCGACGAATCGGACATCGATGCCCGCAACCACACGCATCAACCACACAGCACCTTTCGACCAATAGCGGAACATACGTTGCAGCGCTTTGCGCGGAAAAGGCAGTAATATCCATCCAATTAACAGAACAAAAATGAACCAGCTAAAGAATAAAATATTGTACGCGAGCGAACGAATATAAATCATGTGCCGTCTTTACCTTACATTGCCGGTGAGCCGCCAAGATCAAGAACCTTCACGTGATGACGCAACGACGCAACGATGTACTTGTTATACTCTGTTACCGTTAGCGCCATGGTGCCGGGCCATGCCCACCATTTGTCTTGCTTCACGTGCACAGGAAATACGGGGTACGGCTCGATCTCGATGTCAGGCATCGCATCCTGGAATTCCAGCAAGCTTCGCGGCATGTGATAAGCGGCGGTGACGAGACGCAGTGACGTATACTCGCGCATACGCATCCAGTTCTTCGTTTCGAGTGCGTTCTCTATCGTATCGACCGCGTTACCAATACTTATTCTGTTCTCAATATCCTCAGGGCGTTGTTTTAAAATCGCCAGTAGCTGACGCACATCTACACCACCATAAACACCAGAGATGAATAAGTGTTCTGCGCGTTCACCCAATAAAAGATCAAGGCCCGCCCTGAGGCGACCACTGCCGCCCGTTAATACAACAATGGCGTCAGTTTGCTTATGTGCAGCCGTCACCCGGTCTGGAATTTTCGCAGCAAAAGTAAAAAGCCCAGCGCCCCACGCGAACAGCAAGATCAGGGAAAAGCTCACAATACTTTTGAGCCAAGGAGTTCGACAAGCGTGTCCGCGGTAACGCATCTAAAGCATCCGTGCCAATGATCTGAGCACTGTTGAGCGTGCTGTCGTCATCGCAAGACCTGCGACGCATAAAGGAATGATCGCAAAAATCGCCCATTCAATGGGTCCAAACGAAAGATCAGGCAGGGCCGCTTCTTCCAAGCTTTCGGCCAAACTCCCAACCAAATAAAGCGCTGGCAATCCAAGTGCCATACCGATGAGTCCGCCCTTTAGGCCCAGCATCATCGCGCGCGCCGCAAACTGGCCCGCGATATAACTATCCTGCGCCCCAATCAGGTGAAGAACCTCAATAGCTTCCTTGTGAATAGACAAGCCCGTACGCGTCGTGAAGATCACCGTGCCCATCGTCGCCAAGGCAATAAATACGAGGATTGCCATGGCAATGAATTCAACTGTCCGAATAAGATTGACTAGGCGTTGCAGCCAAATTCGGTGGTCATCGACCGTGGCGTCAGGTACCCGCGCCTGCAGCGTTCTGGTGAAGTCTTTCAGATCAAACTGCGCTTCATCTGCCAAACCGACATCAATTAGTTTGGGGAGCGGCAAGTCATTCACGTTAGCCGACGAGCCCAACCAAGGCTCAAGCAACGTCATCATGTGCTCTTCTTCTATGATCACATAGCGTTCTATGCCTGATGCGGCAGCGATGACGTTGAGCACTTCCTGGAGGTTATTTTGATCCCTCGCCGGATCTTCAGTCGCGGCGATTTGTACCGTCAACGTGCCGCCGACGCCCTGATCCCAGCGCGCGGCTGTCGCGTTAAGAACCAAAATGCCACCAATCGCCAGAACAGCCAGAAAAACCATAAAGGCAATAAGCCAGGGCAAGAAGCGGCTGTGCGCATCATTATCAAGGGGAAGATCGGATCTTTTGATACCTAGCATGCCTGAATCCTAGAGAAAATTTTCAATGCCGGGCGGATCGGCATCGTCTAAATCATCATCAATACGAGTCCGCCTCGGCGGCACAACAGCCTGAACCGATTCGCGCGATTCGCGCCATTCACGTGCCGGGGACTTATTTCCACTCCCTGCAATCATAGATAATGACCCTTCGTCGAGACGCATCACAGGATGTCCAAGACGGTCAACAAGGGCCATATTGTGGGTTGCGACAACAATCGTCGTACCCAACCTATTCAATTCTTCGAACAGGTGCATCAGACGTAATGCCATCGTGTCATCAACATTTCCGGTCGGCTCGTCGGCAAGTAAAAGCTTTGGACGCGCGATCACAGCACGTGCAATCGAAACGCGTTGCTGTTGCCCGCCCGATAATGTTGGTGGACGTGACTTCATGTGATCTTTAAGGCCAACCCATTCTAATAGCTCGGTAACATGTCGCGTTACATCCGCTTCCTTGATCCCTGCGACACGAAGCGGCAGGGCCACGTTATCAAACGTGCTCAGATGCCCGAGAAGCCTAAACTCTTGAAAAACAACACCAATTTTACATCTTAATGCGGGGAACTTTGGCCGCGGTGTTGTTGCGATATCGCTGCCAAATAATGAAATCAATCCGCGCGATGGTTTTAAGGCTAGGTACATCAGCTTCAACAGCGATGATTTACCGGCACCACTTTCACCCACGAGGAAATGAAACGATCCCGGCGCCAGAGAAAATGTCACGTCTTGCAGCACTTCTGGACCCAGTCCGTAGCGCAAACCAACATTCTCAAATCGAGCAATTGATCCTTTTGACAACCCTGACACCTTAGGTCCTTACAAGGGGGGACGTTCGAAAGCCGACGCCATACATGCGCGACAATGCCATGTTGAGGGCGTCCCCGTCCAGCATTGGCGTCACAATTGATATGCATAATCATTTGATTTGCTGCACGCACCTGCTTGCACGCTGAAATGCGAGCGCTTATAAACGTTAAAGTCTTAAACTGGCCGGTCTTACATGTATATATCCTGCCCAAACTGCGCGACGAGATATAACGTCACTCCAGCCCAAATCGGGCAGCAGGGTAAGTCTGTCAAATGTTCGAATTGTGCGAACACATGGCATCAGATGCCTGTTGCAGACCCACCACCGCCACCAATGGTACCGCAGGGCGCGGCTCAACAATACGCACCGCCACCTCCGCAGGCACAACCTGGCGCGTATCCTTACCCGCCGCCGGGCTATCCACCCTATCCACCGCCAGGCTACCCAGCACCTCCAGGATATCCACCTCCACCAGGTGCACCAGTGCCAGAGCAAGCCGCACCTGTTGCAGCGCCTGAGCCAGCACCTGCGCCTGAGCCAACGCCCGAGCCTGTCATCGAAGACGAGATCAAACTTCCAGAACTGGATGACGCCATTGATGAAGATCCAATGGCTGACTTCGACGTTTCGAATGACGAAGATGACGATCTGTCATCTGATGACATTGATGCGATGTTCGGTGACGAAGATGAGCCTGAGCCTCTTTCATCAATGGTCGCAGGCACGCCTGAAGATGATGACGACGATAACGACGACGGCAATAATGATAATGCTGATTTCGACGACCTCGACGAGCCAGAACCTATCCCACAAGTCTTCACAGCCGACGACGATGATGACGAATTTGATGATGACGACGAAGATGAAGACGAGGCTCGCGGCCCACTGATCAAGATCATCATTGCCGTTATACTTGTCGTCCTCATAGGTATGGCGGGCGCTATCGTGTTCTTGCGCGACGTGATTACGGATATCGTGCCTGCAGCTGAAGGCATATATAGTGTCATCGGCCTTGAAGATGATTCGCTTGGTGCTGGCCTCTCGATCAGGAACGCCAAAAGTGCACGCGAATCCATTGGTGGCAAAGATGTCCTCGTTGTCCGCGGCGAGATTGCCAACGTCTCAGATCGCGAACGGACCATACCTTTGCTTGAGCTGCGATTATTAGACCTAGAAGCGAAACTGGTACAATCAGCACAAGCAACGCCGCTCAAACAGAGTTTGGTGGCGGGCGATAAAATCGGCTTTAAGATCCAACTCGAAGAGCCGAGCGCCTTGGCTCAAGGGCTTGAGATCACGTTTGTGGAACGCGCTGACAAACCTGCTCAATAAGCGCCGGTCATCTTCTTATATTTAAATTGATTCCTTATCGATTATTTCGCGTGTCCACATGCTTCTGGATTCTGGCCTACGCCGGAATGACGGAGCATTTTCAGAAAACGTCGAGCAAGCGATTGAGATAATCAAGCTCGAGTTGGGGGCGGTTGCGTTCACCTGAGCGCTTACGCAACTCGTCAATGATTTCACGGGCACGCAACAATTCCATCCGACTGGGGATTTCAACACCCCCATCTTCGGCGGTCTTTCCCTGGCCTTCATCTTGACCATTCTGACGCCCGAACGGGTCGACGTTGCCCGGCCCCCCTGGGCTTGGGCGTTGACCATTCGCAAGCCCCATCTGAGGTCCAAACTGTTTGGCCATGGCTTCGGCCATCTTGCCTGTCGCGTCTCTGAGATCTTGTAGAGCCTGCGTCTGATTCCGGGCCGCATCACTGAGTTCACCTTTACCCAGGTTTTTTCCAGACTGCTCCATCTGTTGCTCTGCGCTGCCAAGATTGTCTGGTATTTGACCAAACATCTCATCCATTTGCATCATCAGCTCGCCAAGACGTTTACGCAAAGCCGCTTGTTCAGCCGGACTTGGCGTACCGTTCTGACCTTGTTGACCTGACTGATTCCCGGGCTGCTGGCCTTGCTGGCCCGGCTCACCTTGCTGACCGCTTTGCTGTTGTTGGCGTCTCAATTGAGCGCGACCGTTTTGCAGACTCTCTTTAAACGTACGGTCCAAAAGCTCTTGTTGATCCTGCGTCAACGAGCGCATGCCATCCATCATCTTCTTTGCCTGCGCCATTGCCGGGTTCAATTGCTTTTGGTTTAAATTTTGGCGAAGCTGTTCAAGCATCTGCTGCATCTCGGCCAGTTTTTGTTCAGCCGTTTGGCGGTTTCCCGTCTCGGCCAACTCTTTAATCTGGTCGAGCATCTGCTGGATATCCTGTGTCTCCATTTGTTCGCTACCATCCATTGGCGGCAACTTGTCCATGCCCATTTCCTGAAGTCGCTCAACCAAGGCCTGCATATAGCGATCCATCGCGTCCTGCAGCTCCGCCATCACGCGGTCTAGTTCTTCACCCGTCTTACCGTCTCGTAAAGCTTGCATCGCATCATCTTGCATCCGCATGAGGTCCGCTTCGGCGAGGGCAAATTCGCCATCCTCAATGCGCAATGCGGTTTCCCAAAGCAGGCGTTGCGTGCTTGAAACGTAATCATCAACGGCATAGTTCAGACGACTGTAGGCAATTCGAATAGAAAGGAATGCCACAGCGTCATCAAAGAAATGCGCCGGATAAAAAGACAATTGCTCAATGTCTTCTGCGACTTTCTTAATCACCTCAGCTATTGGATCGTTGAGCGCTTTCCGAGCCTCGACCAATTTCCGCGCGACAGGATGATTAAAAATGCGTTCCGGCAAAACCACTTCGATGGTATCCGTTTCAGTTTTCTGCCCCGCCGTATCCTCAGCGATCAAGCGGACCCGTACCGGTAATCCAGCCCAAGGGTGTGCAGAGAAATCACGCGCCGTCGTCGCCTGAATATCGCGTCGTTTGCGCGGCAATGGGACTTCGACCAGAATTTCAGCCGCACCTCCCGGCACCGCTTTCCCGTTTGGGCGGCGTATCAACAATTCAAGTTTTTTGATGCCGTAATCATCAGACGCAATATAGGCGACATCCAATTGAGTTTCCCGGCGCTTAGACGGCGCACGTTCGAACTCGATATTGGGCGGGCTATCAGTGGCCACCACAAGCGGCCACGTTGCAAATTCATTTCCACCAACATCAATCGTCAGATGATCTGCACCGATCGACTTTTCATCCACAACCGTTTCAAGTTTATACGTCGAACTTGCCGCATCACCCAATCGTGGTAGCGCTTGTGTCG
The DNA here is from genome assembly GCA_002389385.1 of Rhodospirillaceae bacterium UBA4468. Classification (GTDB taxonomy): domain Bacteria; phylum Pseudomonadota; class Alphaproteobacteria; order Rhodospirillales; family Casp-alpha2; genus UBA4479. The sequence goes on from DGOK01000024.1 coordinate 15,369, forward strand.
TACTGCCCAATTGAAGCGTCGGCTGAGCCTTTGCATGCGTCGCATGTATAAGGAGGGCCGAGCCAACCGGGACAATCAGTTGCGGACGGGCTTGCGATGGCGTGCTTTCGCCATCCGCTGACGCTTGCGTACGTGCAACACCGTTATACACACTGGGGGCCAGACCGGTATATGCAGGCGGTGTGATCCACATATCCAAGCGGATATCCGCAGCCGCACTTACAATTCCAATTGGATCCAGCGCATGTAATATACGAGGCCAGGCATCATTGCCGCCCATCAACACACCGACGAATAACACCAGAACTGGCATAAACCTGAGGCCCCAGGGATCGATGGCCGCAACACCCGGCTTTGGCGTTGGATGTGTCAGATGCTCTGTCTCAGCGATCGCACGGGTCATGTGCGCATGCCACAAGGTTTGCGCGCGCACACTGAGTTTACTTTGAGCCGGGGTATCAAATAGTGCCGTTAGCGGTCGATGCTTTAGGCCAGATGCTGTCTCAACGCGGCGTGCGGCTTCAGCCCCTTCAACGGGACGAAATGCATCGCTAAGACCCGTGACGGCATAACCAAACAGGACGGCAAGAAATGCCAGTATCGATGCATGCAGCACATCCGGTAGAACCGGCAGAATATCCGTAAGGGCAATGCCAATAAAAAGAACGGATACCGCCAAAGGGGCCCAAAGAACACGCCAAGTTCGCTCCCACCGAATAGCCAACGCAGCCATCCGCAAAACAAATGTGATGCGGTGCGTATTCTGTGGACGCTCAGCGTGTTCGTTCATCCAGCCACTTCTTTCAGCGAAGGACGCTCTAACCAGTCGGGGATATGCTCGCGCTTGATCATTTCTTCAATGCCCAAACGGTCTGCAACAACAGCATACGCATCACCGTTGACCAATATTTCTGGAACAAGATCGCGGCCATTGTACATAGATGACATGACGGCACCGTAAGCACCTGCTGAACGGAACGCGACCAAATCGCCTGCCTTGATCTTTGGCATCATGCGTTGGCGTGCAAACGTATCACCGGTTTCGCAAACAGGCCCTACGATATCAATAGGTTCCAGCGCATCGCTTGTCGGTTCGCTGACAGGCACAATTGTGTGGTGTGCCTCGTACATAGCCGGGCGAATAAGATCATTCATCGCAGCATCTAAAATAAGGAAATTGCGATCCAGGCCTTCTTTGACATAAACGACGCGGCTTACCAATAAACCGGCGTTCCCCGCAATCATGCGACCGGGCTCAAACGCCAAACGGCAATCGAGGCCACCCATAACCTCTTTCACCATCACACCATATTCAGCAGGTCTTGGTGGGGTCTCAGCATCATAAGGAATGCCCAGTCCGCCGCCTAAATCAACAACCCGAATGTCGATGCCTGATGCGCGTAGACGTTCCACCAAACCACGGACTTTTGTGTAAGCGTCCCGATACGGCGTTAAGTCTGTGAGCTGCGAGCCAATATGCACCGCAACGCCAACAACATCTAAACCCGGCATCGCGTGCGCATCGGCGAAGACAGCTTCGGCCTGTTCCCAGGCGATCCCAAATTTGTTTTCACTTTTACCCGTTGTGATTTTCGCATGCGTCTTCGCATCCACATCAGGATTAACCCGGATCGCAATCGGCGCTGTCACACCCATATCGACGGCAACAGCGGATAATGTCTTTAACTCAGGAATGGATTCAACATTGATCTGGTGAATACCCGCCGCCAAGGCTTCGCGCAGCTCGTCAGCAGATTTCCCTACACCTGAAAAAACTGTTCGAGACGCTGGAATACCCGCAGCCATTACGCGCTTTAACTCACCAATAGAGACAATATCCATGCCCGCACCTTGCGCGGCCAACGTTGCCAACACGCCAAGATTGCTGTTGGCCTTAATGGCAAAATACACCTCGGCATTGAGGCCGCTTAATGCATCCGCAAATACGGTGTAATGGCGCACCAAAGTGGCGCTCGAATAACAGTAAAAAGGTGTACCTACAGCATCAGCCAGCGCCTCAAGCGAAACACCTTCGGCATGCATTGTCCCGTTTTGATAATCGAAATGATCCACGTCGTCTCCTAGGCGGCCTTAGCGGCCGAAATTCACTAAACTGCGATTACTTAACCAATAACTCTGTCGCCGGTGCCGGTGGCGTATACGTGCCACTCGGATTAGATCGTGTTTGGCGCGTATATGTCCCGGTCGTTGTCGGCGTCACTTTTTGTGCCGTCGGTACACCTGTCGTTTGTTTCTGAGGCGCTGGATATACGAGAGGATATGTCGATTCGTCTGGATACGACGGCGTCGACTTAACGCCGCACGCTGCTGTTGCCGTAACTAAAAGGGCCGCCATCAAGCTTATCGATAATTTTTGTTTCGTCATCATGACATTATCCTAGCGCCAACAGCGCCTTAGAGAAACCGTGCTCGCGCATTATTGATCGAGTTGGCAACATTTATCGGCGACGTCCCACCATAGCTGGTCCGGCTCGCCACTGAGTTATCAACGCCCAATACATCGAATATGGCATGTGTAATGCCCGCTTCAACCGATTGCATATCGTCCAGAGTCAAATTTTCCAGGCCAACACCCTTATCTTCTGCCATTTTCACCAGCGCGCCGGTGACGTGGTGCGCATCGCGGAATGGCATGGCCAGCGTCTGAACAAGCCAGTCTGCAAGATCTGTTGCGGTCGAGAAGCCTTTGCCTGCATCGCCGTGCATCCGCTCTTTATTAAAGACAGCGCCCTGCATCATGCCGGTCATCGCCACCAGCGATAATGCCAGCGTATCAGCGACTTCGAAGACAGGCTCCTTATCATCCTGCATGTCCTTGCCATACGTCATTGGCAGGCCCTTCATCACAATCATCAGCGAATTCAACGCCCCGATCACCCGGCCCGTCTTGGCACGCACCAATTCTGCCGCATCCGGATTCCGCTTTTGTGGCATGATCGAGCTGCCAGTCGAAAATTCGTCCGACAAACGCAAATAGCCGAACTGATCCGAACACCAAAGCACAATCTCTTCAGCAAGCCTGGACAAGTGAACAGACAAAATCGCACCCGCCGCCATGTATTCCATGGCGAAATCCCGGTCTGATACCGCATCAAGCGAGTTCGCAGACGGCCGATCAAAGCCAAGCGCCTTTGAGGTTAAATCCCGGTCGATGGGGAACGATGTACCCGCCAGCGCAGCGGCACCCAATGGATTCTCGTTCATACGTGCCCGTGCGTCCTGCACCCGAGAACGGTCTCGACCCAACATCTCAACATATGCCAACAAATGATGGCCCAGCGTCACCGGTTGTGCCGTTTGCATATGTGTAAATCCGGGCATGACGCTCGCAGCATGGATTTCGGCTTGATCTAAAAGTGCCGCCTGCAACGCCGCAATATCACCATCAAGGGTATCCAGCGCATCCCGCACCCATAGCTTTAAATCTGTTGCGACCTGATCGTTTCTGGACCGTCCCGTGTGCAGGCGTCCCGCTGCGTCGCCAATGATCTCACGCAAACGCGCCTCGACATTCATATGTATGTCTTCGAGAGACACCTTGAATTCAAACACGTCAGTTTCGATCTCAGTCTTAATCTGATCCAGACCCGCAATGATCGTCAATGCATCGTCCTTGGTTATAATACCTTGCGTCGCCAACATCGTCGCATGAGCTTTTGAGCCTGCGATATCCTGGGCATACAGCTTCTTATCGAAACTGATGGATGCATTGATTGCTTCCATGACGGCAGACGGCCCAGCATTAAAGCGGCCACCCCACATCGCGCTTACGCCTGTTGCTTTGGTATCTTGTTTTTTATCAGTCATGGCAATTCAGCCTCTACAGCCCTAAATATACATAATTGTTTTCACTCAGTGTCGATAAGGACTGACGAATGGGTCAATCGGGTCTCAGCACCAAAAGCAAACTCGCGATCGCCGCCGTGGCGTCCGCGTCACTTATCGGCGTGATTTTCCTTATATCGCCCAAGCATGCAAGCGATCATAGCGCTGATTGTACGGTAAATAACGAGATATTGCAGACCATACAGCCCGCCGACGCCCCACAAGATGTACCTGACGTGACCTTTTTCAAAGCAGATGGCAGCAAAACGACGCTCAAAGACTATGCTGGGCAGGGGGTGATCTTGAACTTGTGGGCAACCTGGTGTGCGCCGTGCGTGCGCGAAATGCCTGAGCTCGACGCCTTAAAAGCCGATTTGGCCGGCGACAATATAGATGTACTGGCCGTTTCATCTGATCGCGCCGGTCATACAGCCATTTCTGAATTCTATGAAAGAACAGGCATCAAAAATCTTGATGCACTCCACGATCCCAAGAGCGTCGCGGGGCGCGCCCTAGGCGTTCGCGGCCTACCAACAACACTGATCATTAACCCAGACGGCAAAGAAGTCGCCCGGATCGTCGGCATCCATAAATACGACACCGAAGAATCCAAGGCGTATTTCAAGCGCTGCATTGGTACATTGCCATGATCCAACGGTATAAAAATATTATTGTTCTCAGTGCGTGTATCTTAGGTGTCGTTATCATCGCGGGATGCACCACGAAACAATCACCTGCAAATTGGCAGCACCCAACGCTCGCCAAGGAACTGTGGGCTAAGGAAAGCGGTTATTGCCGTCGTCATGCGCGCCGGGAAACCGACATGGAAGCAGGCCTGGCAACAACCAGGCCCTCCTCAAGCCATCTACCTGGTGGCATCTCGAGACACCGCGCATCAATGACCCAGTTTCAATTGCAACGCTTTCAACAACGCACGTTCAACAGTTGCATGAAACGGCGTGGATTTGTGCCTATCGTCAAATAAAAACGGCGACCCGAAGGCCGCCGTTTTCGCGAACAAATTTAACAACAGTGTTTAAGCTGCAAGTGGCAGTTCATACGGTGTAACCGTTGTTGTGTCTGCGTCTTTGCGGCCAAATGTCTCAATCGTCGCTGTCTTCACTGCAACAACACCGTATGTGCCATTACGCAAATCACGTGCGATTGATGGGATTTGAGCGCGCTCAATACCAATATCAGCAAGTACTGTGTCGCTCAGCTTCTCTAATGTGCGAACCGTCGCTTTAACGCGAAAATACGCTTTAACATTTGAGGTCATTTTTTTGAATGCGGATATGACCGCACGAATATCATTACTCAAAGCTTCTGCACGTGCGAGATGCGCCTGAGCAATAATCATTTGGATGTTTGCATCCTGATAAAGTTTAGCGCCATTCTCTGATTTTGTCTGTGTCATGTACCTGTTCCTTCATTCTGGAAGTCCAGGCCGGCGCAGCATGACCCGCGTCGCCCTTGTTTCAATGACGCTGGTATATGCGTTTATGCTGCAGTACAAAAACGCCAAATGCACGCATCTGATACGCGTCATACGCATAGCTAACGTCATAAAATTGACACAAGCCATGCAAAATAAGTTTACACTTGCACCTATCGTCATCACATCCTAGCCTTCTTGGGCTATGAACGAACAACTTGAATTTGACCGCGATCTCGACAAACGCTTAAACGAAACCAGTGCGCGCGTTGATATCGTTGGTGCCCGAGAGATTTTTCGGGGCATCCTGGCGACATCCGCTGGTGATGATGAAGAGGCGTGGTTATCCCTGATTGCACCGGATGCATCAGATGATATTGCCGACAGCCTTCGTGAACTCCGAGATCGTATTAAAAAAAGCATGGTTGATGACGGACTGTCCGTTCGCAAAACAGACCCAAAACGCTTGAAAGCATTGCGAGAAGAATTAAGCCGTCGCGACCTAGATGCTTTTATCGTTCCAAAAGCTGACGAACATCAGGGTGAATTTATTGCGCGTCATTCGGAACGGCTGCAATGGCTGACCGGGTTTAGTGGATCCGCTGGATCCGCGATTGTTATGACCGAAAAGACAGCTGCAATTTTCGTTGATGGCCGCTACACCCTACAGGTCAAAAAACAAGTCTCCGGGAAACTGTTTGAGCGCTATCACGCCACCGAGGTTTCACAGGAAGACTGGCTTGCATCAAATGTATCCGCAGGTATGCGCATTGGGTTCGATCCCTGGCTGGTAACAGATCACCAACGCGTGCGACTTGTAAAAATTTGCGAAAGTGCTGGCGCATATTTCGTTACAGTTTCCGACAATCCCATCGATAGTGTATGGGTCGGCCAACCGCCTCAGCCGATCACGCCGATGCTCGCCCATCCTGCCAAGTATGCAGGCCAAACATCGACCAAGAAACGCGCTCAGCTGATTTCCGAACTGCAACGCCTCAACCTTGATGCAATTGTCATCTCAGCACCTGATGCCATTGCGTGGTTATTCAATATTCGCGGCCATGACATTCCATGCACACCCGCATCCTTAGGGTTTGTCGTTATTCATGCAGCGGGCGGTATCGAATTATTCACCGACCCCCATAAAATGAGCCCCGGCCTTCAAGATCATCTCGGCAATGACGTTGTGGTTCTTGAAACAGATGCATTGGCCGCCGAGTTGGGGCATTTTGGCACGCGGGCCATGCGTGTCGGCGTCGACCTTGCTCAAGCCCCATCAAAAATTGCGTTGGCCTTAAGGAGTGCAGGTGCCGACGTCATTCATACGTCAGACCTGACGGCTATGGACAAGGCCTGCAAAAACAAGGCTGAACGAAATGGCACGCGCAACGCACACCTTCGGGACGGGATCGCGCTTTGTCAGTTTCTGTGCTGGCTCGACCGGGTCGCAGGCAAAGGCAAAACAACGGAATGGGACGTTGGTCTTAAAATTGATGAATTGCGCCACAACCTTGATATCCATCAAGGCCCAAGTTTCGATACCATCGCAGGCTTTGGCGCGAACGGTGCGATTGTCCATTACCGCGCAGAACAAAAATCCAGCGCAACGTTGAAAAAAGGCTCACTGCTCCTCGTCGATAGTGGTGGACAGTTTTTAGATGGGACCACCGATGTCACACGCACCGTTGCCATCGGCAAACCATCAAAAGAAATGTGTGACCGCTATACCCGTGTCCTTAAAGGTCACATCGCACTTTCGTGTGCTGTGTATCCTGAAGGAACCAGCGGATCACAATTAGATACGCTCGCGCGCAAACCCCTATGGGACATTGGGCTCGACTACGAGCATGGAACCGGACATGGTGTTGGAAGCTATCTCAGCGTCCACGAGGGCCCACAGCGGATATCAAAACATCCAAGTAATGTCGCGCTTCGGCCTGGCATGGTGGTCTCGAACGAACCTGGCTTCTATAAGACTGGTGGCTTTGGGATACGTATTGAAAATCTCGTGATGGTGCAATCCGTTAAGATGCCAAAACCAGCAGAGCGCAAAATGCTGAATTTCGAAACGTTGACGTGCGCCCCATATGATTTGCGGCTCATTGACACATCACTTTTGACCTCAGACGAGATCACGTGGATCAATGAATATCATGCGTGGGTCAAAAAATCTTTATCCAAAGATCTAGATAAAGAAACAAAGACTTGGCTCAATAGCGCAACAAAGCCGATCAAGGCATCTAACCGCACTGCACGCTGATATCCACACCTCAGCCTGACGGTTTTATCAATTTAAGTTCAGTCCTAGACATAACCTAAAAGTTCTGGTTTGCCGTTGAGTACCCCTCCGCAGCTTGAAATACTATGCGCAATTATTGGAGGGAACCGCGTGCGGGCAGAAGATATTACAAGCGAACACGAAGATACAGATATCAGCATTCTGCTGGCATTCTGGAAAGCGGCGCGTGGGAACAACAAATTTCCATCACAAGCTAATCTCGATCTTATTACGATTCCAAGACTCGCACCAAACGTCTTCATTATTGATGCCGAGCCTAATGATGTTTTTCGGTATCGTTACATGGGCACCGCCATTGATATCCATTTAGGGATAAACTTAACGGGTCACACTTTTAAAGATTTTCGGTCTGGTCGTGTATCAGATGAAATCACTTCTTTTTTCAAACACGTTATCGACACACCATCAATGGGTATTCTGACGACGAAATTACCCTCCGAAACGCGGGGTGCCGTTATCTATACCCGCGTCGGCTTGCCCGTCGCCGATGATCATCAAAAGCCAAATAAAGTTGTTGGTCTTTTGCTCTTTCAACTCCCGGATGGCAGTAACGGATTACCGCAACAGCCCTATGACTTTAAGAGCGAAGAACAAGGCATCGCCACGGCGACATTTGGCACGCTTTAATTCTCCGAATGAATTCGTATAACCATTCCATCAAATCAGTCGGAGGTCTGTATGAACAATCTTGTACTCGGTCTATTGGAATGGTTGAAAGCAGACCCGCGCCGCTTAGCCCCAGGTTGTTATACCAACGTAGAGTAACCGCAACGCCAATACCGTAATGACTGCCTTGAGACCTATTCTGAAGATATGTTCCGGCATGAAATTTAACATGTGCTTGCCCGCAAACGTGCCGACAAACCCACACAACAAAAGACCAATCAAAAGCGGAATATAAGGGCCAAAGGCAAACCCCAGGATACCGAAGGCAATAATTTTAAAGCCGTGCTGAATGCTCATCATCGTCGCATGCGTCGCCACGACTTCCTGGCGCTTATCAGATGCAGCGGCAGCAAAAGGCGCCACTAAAGGCCCCGTTGCGCCAACAAACATTGTTGCCAAGGCACCGAATACACCGATCCCGAAAAATGCTCTATTCCCTGGTTTCGATGCTTTGAATTTAGGCGCCCACGTCGCGTACAATACGAATACGCCCAGCACGACCTGCAGAACAGCCGTGGGCAATGAGACAACAAGGTTGCCGCCAATCGCGGCGCCAATAATGGTACCGATCAGAAATGGCGGGATCACATACTTAAGAATGTTTTTACGCATGATCGCCGCGCGGCCGATGTTAGAACCCAACTGCACAACACCGTGGAGCGGGATCAGTACTGTTGGTGGCAACAAAGATGCCATGGTCGCCATCACCAACAAGCCACCACCAAGTCCCAAAGATGCGGCTATAAAACTACCTGCAAACGACACGGAACACATCAATATGAAGCCAAGGACATCAAGCCCTGTCCCATCCAAAAGCATAACGATTATTTGATCCACGTGTGCCCCCCTTAAATGCGTGACGTGTTATTTAGCAAATGCCGACACATTTTACACGTATAAGTGCATTTTATCCGGCAACGA
>DGOK01000138.1:0-2577 GCA_002389385.1 Rhodospirillaceae bacterium UBA4468
ACCTCCCGCAGGTCGCTCTACCTTGATCACGTCGGCGCCAAGTCCAGCCAAAATCCAAGCTGCATACGGAGCGGCAACACTTGAACCGATTTCAACAACGCGAATCCCTGCCAAAGGTTGATTAGATACGACTGTTTCCGTCATTAATTACATCCTCCCAATAACTCAAAATTATGAGCTCACCGACAAATTGTAAATCTGATTTTTTGGGTTTTTCTATCAAATGAGTAAAGCGTCTGCATGGTTGTAAGTACATTCTTCAACAGTGGATATCACAACCCCATCCCCACCCTTGGCATCTAACACAAGAGCGTTCAGCAACAACAGGGCAAAAAAATACAAAAATCTCATCGTCAATATCTCGGCAACATCATCCAAAATATCATCCCTTTAACTTCATAGTTGGGATAACAAACGTCGCTTTATTTGTTGCAATGAGCTTAAATTAAAGAATCAAAACTCTACGAGCTAAGAACTTTTTTTGTAGTTTCAGGAGCAAAGTTTTTCAAGCTCTTAGCATTCGCCAACACATTTAATCATTAGTCGAAAAGGCATTGTTAGATTAAACCCCGCTTTGACCAAAATACCTTCTCCGCCTAATTTTTAGGTATGAAAAATCCAAACCCATTTCGCTATTTCAAAATATCGCCCAAGATCATCCGCCTGGCCGTAATGATGTACGTCCGGTTTCCGCTTTTTCTGAGTAATGATGAAGACTTTTTGCATGAACGTGGCATCGATATTAGTTACGAAACGATCCGCTTTTGGTGGAACCGGTTCGGTCCTCTGTTTGCCGCAGAGATCAAGAAAAGAAGAACCACCCGTCCAGTCTCTTATTCTAACTGGCGATGATATCTCGACGAGGTTTTCATGAAAATTAATGGCACAACGCATCACCTTTGGCGAGCCGTTGATCATGAAGGCAAAGTACTTGANNCATTTATTGCTAAACACCGTGATCGTAACGCTGCCTTAAAGTTTTTGAAGAATGCGATGAAACAATATGGCGCATCAATGGTCATTGTAACCGACCGGCTCCGTTCGTATTGAGCTGCAATGTCTTAACTTGGAAATGTGTCCATCAGGAGATAGGAAGCTAGATAAATAATTGCACCGAGAATTCTCACATGCATTTCGACATTGAGAGCGCGCCATGCAAAAATTTTGATTGGCCCGAACTTTAAAGAAATTAACCTCAATCCATTCATCCGTAACGAACCACTTTAACCGTCAACGCCACCTCATCTCGAGAGATGTTTTCAAAACAAGGTGTGAAGCAGCAACATCAGTCCATAGTCTATATCGCGTCGTCAACCTCCAAGAGGACGGCATCCCCTTGACCAAAACCACCACAAATCGCTGCAACACCAAGCCCCCCACCTCTTTGACGCAAGCTATTGACCAAAGTCATAACGAGGCGGGCACCACTGGCACCTAGGGGGTGTCCAATGGCAACCGCACCACCGTTACAATTAGTTCGCTCACGCAGTTTTTTAGCATGCGTTTTATCGCCATCTGTTAGATGCAAGGTACTCACTAGTGGCGTCGCTGCAAACGCTTCATTGATTTCGATAGCATCAAGGTTATGGGGTAGCAGATAATTTCGTTGCAGCAGCCGTTCGATACCTATTGCAGGGGTGAATGAGCCAGATGTTGGACCATCAGCGACTTGGACATAGTCCACAAGCCGCGCCAGCATCGGTAAATTCCGCTCCCGGGCCCAGTCTCGCCTAGCTAGGACGATGAATGCTGAACCGTCATTTAAGCCCGGTGAATTGCCCGGTGTGATGCTTTCGCTTCCATAGACAACTTCCAGTCGCCTCAGTTTTTCGGACGATGTATCAGCCCTGGGGGATTCGTCGGTGGCAAAAACCTGCACTGGCCCTTTTGCCTGTGGAAGTTTGACCGCAAACCGCTCAAACGTGAAGAAGCCAGTTCTTTCAGACGAAAAATATTTTTGGTGGCTAGCAAGCGCCCAGTCATCCTGAGCCTGACGGTCAATTCCATGGCGTAGCGCTTCTTCTGAAGTGTAGCAGGCGATCGAGCGATCGATGATTGAAGCTCGCAAAAGCAAGGGGTCATCAATTTTCATCGGTCCAACCAATTTATCGCGGTCCCGTGGCATCAACAGTGGCGTCGCGCTCAAATTGTCAGCACCACCACAAAGTATTGCGTGTGCGGCACCAACACGGATATCTTTCCAACCAAGACCAATCGCCGTCATCCCCGAACAACAGGCTCTATCAACTGTCAGCGATGGCGTGTTTTCTGACAATGCCGATATAAGAACAGCTTGACGCGCAGGTGTCAGCGTTGCTGCCCCAATCATGCCGCACCCTATGTAAGCAGCATCGATGTCACCCACCTGGATTTGGGAACGCACTAAAGCCTCATTCATAGCCAGCGCCGCGAGTGATGCCATGGGAATGCTCTTTAAACTGCCACCAAAGCGGCCAAACGGTGTCCGGGCGACACTCGTTACCATGATATCATCATCACTCATGAGCAGCACAATTCACGATTTATATTTTCTCGTAATATTTTTTTATCAACTTTGCCGTTACCGTTCTTAGGCAA
>DGOK01000138.1:2674-3309 GCA_002389385.1 Rhodospirillaceae bacterium UBA4468
GGTCGCCGAGACAAAAGCTACGGCGGCTTCTCCCCAATCCACATCCGGAATGCCTATTACGGCTGCCTCATGTACCAACGGGCAATTCGTCAAGACTGCTTCAATCTCTTGAGGGTAGATATTGAAGCCGCCACTAATCAACATTTCTTTCTTGCGGCCACATAGTGTGAGGAAACCACTTTCGTCTGCAGTTGCCAGATCACCAGACCACAACCAGCCATCGCGCAAAACCATTGCCGTTTCGCCGGGCATGCGCCAATAGCCCTGCATCATATGCTCAGAGCGAATGGTAATTTCACCAACCTCGCCACTAGGAACGGGCAATCCGTCGGCGTCGCGAATTACAATCTCAACAAAGCTGTATGGCCGCCCGAGAGCACCAACGCGGAGTGTGCCCTCCGGCGAAAAATGCTCTTCCGGAGTTAGCGAAACGCACGTCATCATCGCTTCAGTAAGGCCATAATTTTGAGTAAGGATTGGGCCAAACCGATCAATTGCTTTTTCCAGCGTATTTCTTGGAATGGGCTCTGCACCGTAGCCGATAGCGCGAAGTGATTGCAGGTCATAGTTTTTAAATTCTGGATGATTTACAAGACGTGTCAGAAATGTCGGAACACACGTGAATGTGGTAATTC
>DGOK01000145.1 GCA_002389385.1 Rhodospirillaceae bacterium UBA4468
GCCGTATTTGTTGAGGCTGCGCAACTGGATGGTGATTTTGATGAAACCGAACGCCGTGTCATATGTAAGATTCTGATTGAGCGTTTCCAGCTGTCGGCTGAAGATGCGGAAGCTTTGATCAATGATGCGCTTCGCGAACATGATAGCCCGAATAAAGTATATGCAGCGACACGCTTAATCCGAGATGTATTCTCGGATGAGGAGCGTATCGATGTTATGGAGATGTTGTGGGAAGTTGCCTATGCTGATGGCGAAGTCCATGACTATGAGGCAAATCTTGTGCGCCGTGTTGCCGGATTATTATATGTCCAGGATAGAGAGAGCGGGCGCGCTAGAAAAAGAGTATTAGAGCGCTTGAATTTAGACGAGAGCGAGTGAGGATTTTAGAATGACGTATATCGTTACGGAAAACTGCATTAAATGTAAGTATCAAGACTGTGTTGAAGTTTGCCCAGTCGATTGTTTTTACGTGGGCGAGAACTTCCTCGTCATTCATCCTGACGAATGCATCGATTGTGGCGTTTGTGAGCCAGAATGTCCGGCTGAAGCCATTATTCCTGATACTGAGCCTGGTATTGAGAAATGGCTGGAGATCAACACGAAATTTGCGTCAATCTGGCCAAATATCACCCGTAAAGGTGAGCAATTGCCAGATGCAGCAGATTGGGACGGAAAAGCTGATAAAGCCGAAATGCTAAGTGAGAATCCTGGGCAAGGCGACTAAGTCTTTATAATATATAGATTTTCTGTTCGTAAGCTTTAAGGGGTTCGCGTTTGGCGCTGCTCTTTCCCGCATTGCAAAAATATGCTATGATCCTGTAAGATTTGATCATACCGCTTAAGGGCCCCCGGGGGCCCTTTCGTTGTGTGGATCACTGACCATATGCGCACCGTGCACATGATATGTACGGATAGAGCCAACTCAAAGATTGAAGAAGAAAGATACCATGGCTGAACAAATGCTATTTAATCCAGGTGATTTTGTTGTCTATCCAACACATGGTGTTGGGGAAGTCCTCCGTGTTGAAGAGGAAGAGATTGCAGGTCATCAGCTTGAGCTTTTTGTCATCAATTTTGACCGTGATCGCATGACGCTTCGTATTCCTGTTAATAAGGCTGCGAATTCTGGTTTGCGCAAGCTGTCATCAAAAAAGCGTATGGATGAAGCGATGCAAACATTGAAAGGCCGTCCACGTGTAAAACGGACAATGTGGAGCCGCCGTGCTGCTGAATATGATCTGAAGATCAATTCTGGTGATCCGATTTTGATTGCAGAAGTTGTACGTGACTTGCACCGTAATGTTGGTCAGCCAGACCAATCGTTCTCTGAGCGTCAGATTTATGAACAGGCTCGTGATCGTCTGGCTTCAGAAGTAGCTGCCGTTGATAAGACGGATATGGAAAAAGCTACGACGAAGCTCGAGCAAATCCTGCAAGTGGATTAATACAAATGTTGGACCTGTCGGAAACGGCGGTACATTTCAATGAATGCTGAACATTCATTTCCCACCCTGCCAGAGAAAATCATCTCTGGTGGGCAAACGGGAGTCGATCGCGCGGCCTTGGATGTGGCATTAAAACTCGACATTACCTGTGGTGGTTGGGTGCCGAAAGGTCGGCGGGCAGAAGATGGCCCCATTTCCAGTATCTATCCAATGCAAGAGACGTCTAGCTCAGCGTATGCAGCACGAACACGTGATAATGTTGCGCTTAGTGATGCAACGTTAATCCTGACACGTGGAGAGCCATCGGGCGGCACAAAGGAAGCTTTGGCTATCGCCCAGGAATTGAAAAAGCCATATCATATTGTTGACTTGAAGCGGACCCATTCACCGTTGACCGCTTTGCGGTGGCTGGAAGCAAAAGCGCCCAGCATTCTTAATGTGGCGGGGCCTCGGGAAAGCGAAGCACCAGGTGTTTATGAGGAGGCGAAAGCGCTCTTAACACATTTGTTGCAATTGGTCGGTGGGTCTAAGGCGTAATCGTTTAATTTTTTACAATTTTAACCGTGCCGCCTGCTTTCAGCCCGTTTGATAATTCATTCAGATTAAGCGCTTTAAACCAATCATCATTGAATTTTCCAAGCTGCATCTTGTTGGCCAGGCTGTTTTCGGTTTCACCCGACTTTACTTTATGCAGCCTGATGCGAGGTGCATTGATATTTGTGGCTTCGTCGGGGTTCAAGATGCGAAAGCTGTATGTTACACGCCTCAATGGCAGTGACATTTCTTCTGTAATACTTGGGGCCGTAGCAAATAGGAATCGGAAGATCTGATCTCTATTGCCACGTATAGCCAACATGCGGAGGTCCCTGGCTCCTTGGTTGGTGTTAACATTTGCAGTTGCGGTAGCGGCATCAAGACCATTGATCGTTAAACGCTGAACATCGTTTGTGGTGATCTTGGCATTTGGCGCCCAGGTTTTTGAAATGTAGTCCGTTAAATCTGCAAAGCCTGTCGCGACGTTTGGGTTTTCCATATCAAAAATAATATTTGTATCTTTGCCATTAGACCCAGTGACAGCACTCTTGCTATTCTCAACAGTAAAACTGGGTGGGAACGTAAATTGAAATCCAATCTGTGGATGGACAAAACTATCTCCTCGCATAAAGCCTTCTTTAGGGTCTTTGCCGAAAATGAGCCCGTCTACTTGGCTCAAGAATAGTGCCCGCTCGCGCTTTGCACCTTTGGGCATATTCGTACGCGCCAGTGTTCGCGCTTGTTCAATGCGCTCTGACGTCCTCGGATGTGTC
>DGOK01000019.1:0-3025 GCA_002389385.1 Rhodospirillaceae bacterium UBA4468
TACGGAAAGACATTATTATTACCTCATTCAAGCTGTTCGTTACATTTAGGCGGGAGTGTGTCCGGTAGAAAGGTAATCGTCTAGGGGCCAATACCGTTGTATTCTTGGTATCAGCGCATCATGTAATATAGAAGATGCACATTTAAGCCGTTTTTAGTTTTTTTCTGGAGATCATTTTTCATGGCACACGTTGTTAATTCACCTGACCGTCTCTCAATCCCTGTTGCAGGGACTGAAGATACCTTCCCCGCTCATCGCATATTCTGCGTTGGACGTAACTACGCAGATCACGCACGAGAGATGGGCCATGACCCAGATCGTGAAGATCCATTTTTCTTTGAAAAGCATACGAGTGCGCTCATGTTTGCGCCTGCACCAGATGGTGCTAACTTACCATATCCGCAACAAACTTCAGATGTCCACCACGAGATTGAACTGGTTGTTGGCTTATCCAAGGGTGGCAACGACATCTCAATTGAAAATGCATACGACCATGTTTGGGGATATGCGGTTGGGCTCGACATGACACGCCGTGACCTTCAAGGCGTTGCAAAAAAAGCCGGACGCCCATGGGAAGTTGGCAAATCATTTGATCATGCTGGACCCATTGGCATGTTCCATCCTATTGCCGAAGCTGGCCATATGTCCGAGGGGCATATCCGCCTCGACGTTAACGGCGAGACTCGCCAGGACGGCAATCTAAACGAGCTCATCTGGAAAATTCCTGAGATCATTAATTATCTGTCCAAGCTGTTTACGCTTCAGGCCGGTGATTTGATTATGACAGGCACACCAGCGGGCGTTGGACCTGTTAAAAAGGGCGATGTCCTTGAGGGCCACGTCGAAGGCTTAAGCAGCATTCGCGTGACCGTTACTTAAAGTACCCAAACGGGGCTACGCCAAGCGCAGCTCCATAAGGCCAAGATCAATGACCGAGAGAACCGAGTTTCCAGCGGCACCATCGACGCGCGATCTGGGTATTGCAACGGCCATGCTGATTCTGACTCCCTTATTCTGGGCTGGGCATAGCGTGGTCGGCCGATTGGTCGCCAACGAAATTCCAACGTTCTCATTGGTCAGCATACGCTGGTTCATTGCCTTCTTTATTCTCATGATCTTTATTTGGCCGCGCGTATGGGCTGAACGATGTTTACTCGTAAAGCATTGGCGATACGTTCTTTTGACCGCGATTGTCGGCCCCGTATTATTCCCATGTCTTTTATATGCCGGTTTAAAAACAACGACGGTGGCGAACACCAGTATTATTCAAACATTCGTACCAGGTCTGGTCCCGTTCATCGCCTGGATATTGCTGCGCGAGCGTGTTGCCATTCAACAGATTATCGGCATCTTGATCTCAGCCCTTGGGGTTTCAGTTATTATCACCCAGGGCAATCCACTGGCCATTGCTGACGTCACGTTTGTGCCGGGCGATCTAATTATCTTAGGCGCGTTCACCACGTGGTCCCTTTACACCGTGATGATCCGCCTCAAACCTTCCACCATGCATGCTAATACTTTATTGGCTTCCAGCATGGCAATTGGTGGCTTGGCCACATTGCCCCTATGGATTTGGGAAGCGTCTAACGGTCATTACATTCCCATGAATGAAGACGCATTATGGTCGATGGCCTACATCATTATTTTCCCATCACTACTGGCGTATTATTTCTACAATCATGCCATTAGTATTGTCGGCGCGACCAAGGCAGGCCTGGCGTCACACCTTGTGCCGCCGTTAGGCATTCTGCTCGCCGTGATATTTTTAGGAGAGGTCTTGCAGTCGTTCCATGCCGTCAGCTTCGCAGCCATTCTTGTCGGCGTGGTCTTGGTTATTCGGGGCGGGCGCGCTTCAAAAAAGCTAAAACCCGGGTAAGTGTTTCATTGCGCGACATCCCGGGGGTGATGCCTTTTTGATAAAGAGCGCGCAATAACCAGCGATCATGCTCGGTTAATTCAAAGTATCGACTGTGATCATTAAAGATCGATGGTTTCACTGTATTGGAATCGTTGGGCAAACCAAGAATTTGCGTGATCTCTTCTACAGCACATGCACGGTGATAACTCTCAGGATGGCGTGCCGGGAAAATAATCACGGCCGCAACGATCTCGCCTTTTTTGGTAAAGTAGTTCGCAAAGCATGTTGAGTTCTGAACCATCCAGCGAACTTTGTCTTCATCGTCGTTCCAGTACTTTGCCACCGCTGCCGGAATGTCTTCATCTTGCATATAATACAAAATGACATTTACGTTCTTCTGATCAAAATCCGGTGCGAGCTTTTTTGCCTTATGTTTTACATATGAATAATAAAGCTCTACGGGATGCCCGGATGTTTCCCGAAGGTCTCGTGCGACATCATCGATGAAAGTTTCTAGATAAGCTGGATAGTCCTTACCCTGAATACCCATGCGCATCGGCTTCGCCCATTTCCGGACGATGTCATATCGTTTTCCAGTGTACTCATTGCCAAACGCGATGGCGTCGAAATTCCGCAAAAGATCAGCATTCGAAAAATTTTCCTCAGCACGTGCTGCGCCGACCAAGAAAACAAACACTAAAACATAGAATATGAATTTCATCCGTAATTCATGCAGGATTATGTAGGATTATGCTAGTCCCTGTTTACAATCGCCCCTTCAGGCAAGACTGCCCCAACATTGCCTTTTTCAAACCACGAATTCGCCACATCCACGGACCAGTCTGCAAATGGGTGAAAACGCACACGCGTTTAATTTCTCCCACCTCTCTACCCTAACCTAATTTTGGGGGCCGTTTTATTGTGGCCCCCTTTTTTTGTTTAATTACGTTCTCAGAACAGTTGACGTCTTTGTCCTTCATGACAGTATGATGAAACAGAATAAACTTATCGAATATAACGAATTGCATGATCAAATCTGTTTCTCATAGGAGCCTCATCGGTGTCCCGATATTCTATTTTCTCGCTCGCTCGAAATGCGTTGAGCGATCACAAGAACTGGCGTAAAGTCTGGCGCTCTCCTGAACCAGAGCCACATTATGATGTTAT
>DGOK01000019.1:3063-9253 GCA_002389385.1 Rhodospirillaceae bacterium UBA4468
AATGTCGCGGTGATCGAAAAAGGTTGGCTTGGCGGCGGTAACACGGGTCGTAACACAACGATTGTTCGCTCCAACTATATGCTCGAAGGCAACGCCCACTTCTACGAGTTGTCTCTCAAACTTTGGGAAGGCATGAGCCAGGACCTCAATTATAACGTCATGTTCTCGCCCCGTGGCGTGATCAATCTTCAGCACAACGATGCCAGCGTCGACGCAGCCATGCGGCGCGGCAACGCGATGCGTATGAACGGTATTGATGCAGAATGGCTCACACCTGCACAAATTAAAGAACGCGCCCCTCTTCTCGATCTTAAGGGGGGTGGCAGGTTCCCTGTACTCGGCGGATTAATCCAACCCCGTGGTGGCACAGCGCGTCACGACGCGGTTGCCTGGGGTTACGCCCGAGCCGCAGATGCGCGCGGTGTTGATATCATTCAGAACTGCGAAGTCACAGGGATCATTCGCGAGGGTGATATGGTGACAGGCGTCGAGACCACACGCGGACGTATCAATGCGGGCAAGGTCGGTATTGCCGTTGCTGGTCATACAAGTCACGTCGCAGCCATGGCAGGGTTACGTCTCCCTATTGAAAGCCATGTCTTGCAAGCAATGGTCTCCGAGCCCGTCAAACCTTGTATAGATACAGTCATTACATCTGGATCAGGGCACATGTACATTAGCCAATCCGATAAAGGTGAGCTGGTGTTCGGTGGCGACCTGGATTTCTATAACTCCTATGCGCAGCGCGGTAACTTCCCAAGGCTGGAACAAGTAACGCAGAATATCCTGACGCTATTTCCCGCCTTCTCAAGATTACGCCTGATGCGGTCATGGGGTGGCATCATGGATATGACGATGGATGGCAGCCCGATTATCAGCAAAACGCCAATTTCTAATTTCTATATTAATGGCGGCTGGTGTTACGGCGGCTTTAAGGCCACGCCAGGTTCAGGTTACGTATTTGCTCATACAATTGCGCAGGACCGCCCGCATCCAACGAACGAAGCTCTTTCGTTACAGCGCTTCGAAACTGGCGCAACCCTCGATGAAGTTGGTACGGGTCCCGTACCCAAAGCTCACTAAGGATCGAACATGTTACTTATCGAATGTCCATGGTGCGGCAAACGCGCACAAACAGAGTTTACCTACGAAGGTGATGCCACGGTCAAACGTCCTGAGGATGGCGATCAGGCAGCATTCCATGCCTACGTGCATCTACGTGAGAATGTGACCCAATGGCATGATGAGATGTGGCAACACACGGCTGGATGTCGCCGCTTTTTTAAGGCGTGCCGAAATGTCACAACGCATGAAATTATCGCAACGGCCAAACCAAAAGGCGATCTTCCAGATATGTCATCAGGAAAGATCACGTCATGAGTACACAGCCGTACAGAACACAAAAAGGCGGTTTAGTTGACCGTACGCAGCCCATCAACTTCACGTTCGATGGGAATACCTATCAGGGCTTTCAAGGCGATACGCTGGCATCGGCGCTTATGGCGAACGGTGTACGCTTGTTCGGGCGTAGCTTTAAGTATCATCGGCCACGCGGCATTTTAGGCGTTGGCTTCGAAGAGCCCAATGCCATGGTGCAACTTCGTACCGGCAACCGTACTGAGCCCAATATTCAGGCAACGCGGATCGAATTATTTGAAGGTCTTGTTGCGGAAAGCCAGAACCGTTGGCCATCATTGAATTTTGATGTTGGTGCCCTAACAGGTATTTTCAGCAAGCTATTACCCGCAGGGTTTTATTATAAAACGTTTATGTGGCCCGCATCGATGTGGATGACCTATGAACATATCATTCGCAACATTGCCGGAATGGGGAAAAGTCCCACCACCAATGACCCTGACCGTTATGCCCATCGATATGCACATTGTGATGTTTTGGTTGCTGGCGGTGGTCCTGCAGGTATTTCAGCCGCACTTGTTGCCGCAGAAACCGGCGCACGCGTTGTCATCATGGATGACGGCCCTAAACTTGGCGGAGCTTTACTTGGCTGTAATCTCAAAGTCGGTGACCAAGAAGGTACAACTTGGGCGCAAGCGGCTGAACAAAAACTTCGTGGGATGGACAATGTCACAGTCCTGACCCGGACACAGACTGCCGGTTATTACGATCACAATATGATTATCGCCAACGAACGAGTCGCTGATCATGTGAACGAGCCTGCGCCATTTATACCGCGCCAACGCATTTGGCACTTCCGCGCGACCGAGGTTGTGCTCGCGGCGGGTGCCATGGAACGTCCCTTGGTGTTTGCTGGTAATGATTTACCTAACGTTATGTTAGCCTCGGCGGCGGGCACATTAGCCAATAGATATAATGTTCAGGCAGGCAGGCGCGCCGTTGTCTTCACAAATAACGGATCAGCATACACCGTTGCAGCTGATCTCAAGGCAGCAGATATCGACGTGAGCGCAATCATTGATGCGCGAACGGATATTCCAAGCACAGAACTGGATATCGCCAAAGCCGCTGGCATTGATGTGCTCTTGGGTCAGGTTGTCCTGGCAGCTGTTGGCGGCAAGCATGGTGTAAAACGCGTCGTTGTTGGCGACACACCATCTGGTCCTGACGTTACGGAAGGTCAGATAACCCGCACGATTGAGTGTGACTTGTTGTGTGTGTCTGGTGGTTGGACGCCAAGTGTTCACTTATTCTCGCAATCCCGAGGCAAGCTTCGTTTCGACGATGAGAAATGCTGCTTTGTACCAAACAAAGGTTTCCAGCGCGAACGTTCCGCCGGTGCCTGTAATGGTTCCTTCATGTTACGCGAATGTTTAGCTGATGGACGCAACGCTGGCAGCAATGCAGCAGAAGCGGCTGGATTTAAATCATCCAGCAAAGAACTCGCTATCGCCAGCGAAGAGCCAGACGTGCATCCAATGCCCCTATGGGCGCTTCCATGGCCAGAGGGCAATCATGACAAGCGTTTCGTTGACCTGCAGAACGATGTAACAGCTGAAGATGTCGCCTTGGCCCACCGTGAAGGTTTCCGGTCCGTTGAGCATTTGAAGCGATACACAACATTGGGTATGGGAACTGACCAGGGGCGAACATCGAACGTCAACGGCCTCGCATTGATGGCCGGTCACAAGGGTGAAGATATTCCTTCTGTCGGCACAACGACATTCCGCCAGCCATTTTCGCCAATCACCATGGGTGCGGTCGCTGGTCCATCGATAAACGAGCAAATGTCGCCAATCCGCCGCACCGCTATGCATGATTGGCATGAGGCTGCAGGCGCACCGTTCGTTCCAGCAGGCGCATGGTTGCGCCCACAAGCCTATCCAAAGCCCGGCGAAAATTTGCGCGATGCGTACCTTCGTGAAGCTGTTCATGTGCGCAAACACGTTGGAATTGTTGATGTGTCGACGTTGGGCAAGATTGATGTTCAAGGTAAGGACGCTGCTGAGTTCCTTAATCGTCTCTACGTGAACGGGTTTGCAAAGTTAGATATAGGTAAATGTCGATATGGCGTGATGCTCCGCGAAGACGGCATCGTCTATGATGACGGCACTGTCACGCGCCTTGCTGAAAATCGTTATATGGTCACAACGACGACCGGCCATGCGGGTCCCGTCATGGTGCATATGGAACGTCATGCCCAAGTCGTCTGGCCTGAGTTGGATGTGAAGCTGGTATCCGTCACAGAAGACTGGTCTGCCATCGCCATCGCTGGCCCCAAAAGCCGAGCCGTGCTCGCAAAAGTAACAGACGACATTGATGTATCTGATGCGACCTGCCCGTTTATGGCGTTTCGCGAAGGCCACATTTGCGGTGTACCTGCACGACTGTTTCGGATCAGTTTCTCAGGCGAGCTTGCATACGAAATCAATGTCCCAGCGAACTTTGGCGCCACAGTTTGGGAAGGCCTGATGAAGGCTGGTGCTGACGATCACATTGTACCTTATGGCACAGAAGCCATGGGGATTCTGCGGATCGAAAAAGGCCATGTTGTCGGCGGCGAACTGAATGGTCGCGCCACCGCTGATGATCTCGGATTTGGTCGAATGCTCTCAGCCAAGAAGCGCTTCATTGGTGATGTATTAAAAGATCGCCCGGCTTTGCTCGAAGCGAACCGAAAACAATTGGTTGGCATTAAACCCGTCGACGGCACATCGCAAATCCCTAGAGGAGCACAAATCGTCGTCAATCCAACGGGGGCACGTCCCGTACCTATTGAAGGCGAAGTCACGTCCCGTTGTGAAAGCCCGAATGTGGGTATGCCGATTGGTCTCGCACTGATTAAGGATGGCCGTAACCGTATGGGCGAGAAACTTATCGCGTCCTCACCCGTTGCGGGCATCGACGTTAAAATCAAGATATGTGATCCGGTCTTTGTTGATCCAAAGGGAGAGCGGCTTCGTGGTTGATCTTACTCAAAGTCGTTCAGCTCTTGAGCGCGTTTATACACCTGGCCGTTTTGGTGTCTCAAGTGGGCAACCGGGCGTTATGATTAGTGAACGTAGGCATCTGACGTTAATTCATATTGAGCATCGTGACGATGATGCGGAAAGTCCGCTGATGATTGCCACAGCTGTTGGCTTCCCTTTACCACGTGCGGGCCAGATTGCTGAAAAAGATGGACGTCGGGTTCTTTGGCTTGGCCCGTCAAGATCGCTCATCATCACATCAGGATCGTCTGCAGATGGTCTATCTGATGCCATAGCCAGTAGTGCTACAAATGCTGCCGTCAATGACATCTCATCAAGCCGTATCGTGCTCAGGTTATCAGGCCCAAACGCCCGGGATGTCCTAGCCTCAGGATGTCCACTCGATCTGCACGAAAGCGTATTTAAAGCAGGGATGACGGCGACAACCAACGTTGACCATTACACAGCGCTCCTCGATTGTATCGATACAAATACGATTGATGTCTATGTTGCGCGCGGTTATGGCGTTTCATTCTGGCAATGGCTGATCGAAGCCGCCGAAGAATTCGGTGGTAAGGTTTTGGCTTCTAGCTGACACGCCCCTCATCCTGTCCTTCTCCCAAGGGAGAAGGAACTCACGCATTAATGTGATCTCTCTACCTTCGAATGGTGGATGGGCAGCACTGAACAGATATACGTTATTTCGTCATTCCCACGAAAGCGGGAACCTAGACTAAACATTGCATGCTGGGTCCCCGCTTTCGCGGGAATGACGACGTAGATTGATTTTACTTTTTCGAAGATAAGGGTTTTAGCGCCCAGCTTCTAAAAGCATTTTCGCCACTTCCCGTGGGCGTTCTAACATCATCATGTGACCAGTCTTTGAAAAAACTGTCATCTCACATGTTTCAATCGCATCCGATAACGGCCGCGCGTTCTTTGGTGGCGTCATCTTATCTTCATCAGCGCTGATGATATGTGTATTACCCGTGATATTCGCCGCTGCATTCAATGCATTCTTATACGCATTACAAGCAATCAAATCGCTCACCAGCGCACCCGGCTTGGCACCTCTAAGCAATTGTTCTGCTGCACCCATCGCCCATAAGCCCGGATGAATATGCCCGCCTGTATGCGAGATATTTCCAAAGCCCCAATCCGTAATCAGCCCAGGCGCCAACTTGCCGCCATCCTGTGCCGCCTGAATTAAGTCAGGATGGACAGGCATTTCTGCGGCGCATCCCAACAAGGCAATATTTCGCATACGCTCGGGCGCACGGGACGCGACTTCGAGTGCAACAAGCGAGCCCATTGAGTGACCGGCGACCGAAACGGTCCGACAGCCCGCCGCATCCATGAATGCAATAGTCCAATCCGCCATTGCTTCAACGCTTGAGATCACATCGCCATCTGACTGGCCATGCCCTGGCAGATCAACAGCCAGCACACGGACGCCACGGTGCGCCATATAGCGGCTTTGCATTTGCCAGACGGTGCTGTCCATGCCGGCACCATGAATAAGGATCAATGTTGGTGCATCGGCTTCAAGGGTTACCCCTCCGGTGACTGCGTGAGCTTTATGTCCGTTGAGTATGAGTTCCATAACTTAACCCCTTTGCGAAGCGCGAAGGCCCGCCTTCAAATCAGCGATAATATCGCTAACGTCCTCGATACCAACTGAGACACGGACAAGGCTTTCACCAATCCCTGCCGCTTCCAATGCTTCAGCGCTCATTTGTTGGTGGGTAGTAGAGCCCGGGTGAATAACCAGGGTCTTCGCATCGCCAACGTTGGCCAGGTGCGAA
>DGOK01000089.1 GCA_002389385.1 Rhodospirillaceae bacterium UBA4468
TCATTTGTGAAGGTTGATTCATCAAAATTCACGCCTTCTGCCTTGGGATACGGCGGGATTCTCAGAGCCAACTCTTCGACAGAAGCTTCACCAACGTCAATATGACCGTCAATTATGGGGTCGGCATCGTCGACATTCGGGTCAAT
Source organism: Rhodospirillaceae bacterium UBA4468 (assembly GCA_002389385.1). Lineage (GTDB taxonomy): Bacteria > Pseudomonadota > Alphaproteobacteria > Rhodospirillales > Casp-alpha2 > UBA4479. Next base: position 147 of record DGOK01000089.1, read on the forward strand.
GACATCTTCTTCGTCACGGCCTAAGCCATCAAAAGGATCCGCATCCTCTGCAAACATGCGAAAAAGTTCAAATTCGACCTCTGTAGCGACTAAATCGCCTGAAATTACGCAGTTTTGTGTGAATCCTGCGCGAATCATTCCGCGTACGGAAATCTCTCTGCCGGGCTCAGGTTGCACTTTTATCTCGCCATCGAACATGCTCAACGTGACCAGCTCCAGACGTTTTGCGATCGCCTTAAGTTCATCGTCATTTGGTCGCAATAGAACCATGCGCCCTTTTTTGGGAATGTCTTCGGCTTTAACGGTTCGTGATAATTCCGGTTCAATGTCCATCATGATGACGCTCCGAATGCCTTCGATGGGTCCGTGAACTTTATGTTTCCATCGAGGAAAGCCTGGTCTGATTGGTCATCCAAATTTGCGGCTTCATCGCGGACATATACCGAGAGCATTGCCGCCGTTTCGGGAGAAATATTCGTATGTCTATATACATTTCGTATCAATGCCGCTGTCAGAATATCGTTTCCGTCAGCCTCTAGACCGCCCTCATAGGCTTTGATACGGCCATAAAAGCTCTCAGCGAGTTTTTTGATTTTTTTGCCAACGCTGATATCGCCGACACCGAGTTCCCGGAGATTAGAATCCAAGTCATCAAACATGACATCAAAGTATTTTTGAGACAGCTCATTCGTGCCTTCGATTTTCTTGAGGCGATGCAGAACGAGGAATGCGGTCAGGGCGATCATCTCAAACCGGCCCTCTGCCGTATCCGGCACGCCACCAGCGTTGAAAAACAAGGGCCGCCGGGCTGCGAGGATGGTCTCAGCATACAATGTGTGTGCGAGTTCAGTTTCTGCGCTGTTTGTGAATATTGAACGGAGTGAAAACACGGCTCTGGCTATTCCTGCATCCATTGACAAAATTAAACCTTGGCGGCACTGTCCAACGACCCTATTTAACTGGTCAGGTGTGTCATTTCACCGCCATAGGAGCAAGATGTAGGATGTTGGGACCCTTGATAACAAGGCCTTTTCTATCTATCGCGTTAATTGTTTGCGTTTTAGCACTTGGTGCCTGTTCACCAAAGGTCGCGCAACGGGGCGTTATGCCTGATATTGATGCGATTGCTTCTATAGTGCCGCAAGAAAGTCACAAATCAGATGTGGAGCGTCGTTTGGGCTCACCATCAAGCATCAATATGTTTGGTGAAGAGACATGGATGTACATTGGTGAGACCACTGAAGCGGTTGCTTTCTTCGAACCTAAAGTGAACGAACGCAGCGTTCTGGTTGTTACCTTTGATGACAAAGGCATTGTCAAAGATATCCAGTCTCATAGATTGGACGTTGCACGGGATATCGAACCTGTCGAGCGGACAACGCCCACAGTTGGCAAAAATTTGACGGTTATCGAGCAGTTAATGGGTAACCTTAATCGCTTTGGTAAAATTGGTCAGAATAACTAAAATTTCACCCGGCTCTCTATTGCTCTGTTTTAAATGATGGTGTCCCGCGCTATAAAGCGTGGGAATGTGTTGCCTTGTTTAAGCAAGGGTTCAGGCCTTTTTTTCTTGCAGCGGGTCTCAGTGCCCTCGTCCTCGTCATGAATTGGGTGATATCCCTACTCGGCTACATCGATATTTATTCGAATTTTGATCCCGTTGACTGGCACGCCCATGAGATGGTCTTTGGCATGGCCAGCGCCGCCATTGCGGGCTTTCTTTTAATGGCCATACCGAACTGGACTGGACGCATGCCCCTGCAAGGCTGGCCTTTGATTGGCCTGTTCTCGTTGTAGCTTGCCGGACGGATCGTGATGTATTTAGGGTCAATTGCCTCTGCCGAGGTGATCGCCGTTATTGATACGTCATTCCTATTTGTTCTGCTTGGTGTGCTGTTGCGAGAGATTATCGCAGGAAGAAATTGGCTAAACCTCCCCATTACCGTCGTTCTGGGCCTTCTCGCAACGGCAAATATCTTTAGTCACCTTGAAGCCCTTGGGTATGTCGAGACCGATGGTATGAGCTACCTGATGGCGATTTAAGCCTCATCACGCTCATTGGTGGCAGGGTCATCCCGAGTTTCACACGCAATTGGCTTTCAAAGCAGAAATCAGCTGAATTGCCACAGCCGTTTGGTAAGTTTGACGTTAGCGCGATGGTGATAACTGTTGGTGCATTGGTGGCCTGGATTGTCTTCCCTGACCATGCCTGGACAGCCATTGCGCTGATCTGTGCCGGTATTGTGAATGTGTTGCGACTTGGCAGGTGGCAAGGACTTCGAACCTTAAGCGAGCCCTTAGTTTGGAGCTTGCATCTTGGATACCTATGGCTCCCCATAGGGTTGATACTTATCGGCGCGACGTATTTTGTTGAAACGATACTGGCCAGCGCAGGTATTCATGCTCTTACGGCAGGTGCGATTGCCGATATGATCCTGGCTGTAATGACACGTGTGACGTTGGGGCATTCTGGCCGTGGCTTGACCGCTGACAAAGTGACGGCGGTTATTTACATACTTATCTTTGTTGCGGCCCTGACACGCGTCTTAGCGCCTTTGACGACGCTTGATTACCATACCCTGCTGATAACTTCTTCTGTCACGTGGTGCGGGGCATTCGGGCTGTTCTGTGTCCACTATGGCCGGATGATGCTCAGCCGCTAAGCACACCCCAAAACTCAAGCATTAGATACAAAAAAGGCCCCGGATTTCTCCGGGGCCTTTTCCGTTAATATCGTCTTCGATTAGGCAAGCATTGCCAACATCAGGATCGCAACAATGTTGATGATCTTGATCATTGGGTTAATCGCAGGGCCCGCAGTGTCCTTATATGGATCACCAACGGTATCACCTGTGATTGCTGCGTGGTGAGCGTCTGAACCCTTACCACCGCAATTGCCATCTTCGATGTACTTCTTAGCGTTATCCCAAGCGCCACCGCCTGCAGTCATGGACAATGCCACGAACAGACCCGTAACGATGGTACCCATGAGCATCGCGCCCAGAGCTGAGAACGCAGCAACTTGACCAGAGATCGCGTTGACAACGAAATACATAACAACCGGTGCGAACAATGGCAGCATTGAAGGAAGAATCATTTCCTTAATCGCAGCCTTTGTCAGAATATCGACGCATTTGCCATATTCTGGCTTGCCGGTGCCTTCCATGATACCAGGGATTTCGCGGAACTGGCGGCGAACTTCAACAACAATCGCGCCCCCTGCACGGCCAACGGCCATCATACCCATGGAACCAAAGAGATAAGGCAACATACCACCAACAAACAGACCAATCACAACGTATGGGTCTTGTAGGCTGAAGGTGACGTCTATATCTGGGAAGTAGTGCTTGAGATCTTCGATATAAGCACCAAACAGAACCAACGCAGCCAAGCCAGCTGAACCAATAGCATAACCCTTAGTGACAGCCTTTGTTGTGTTACCAACAGCGTCCAAAGCGTCCGTTGTTTTACGAACATCTTCAGGCAAGTCAGCCATCTCGGCAATACCACCAGCGTTATCAGTCACAGGACCGAAAGCGTCGAGTGCAACAACCATACCGGCCAAAGCCAACATTGTTGTAGCTGCCATCGAGATACCGAACAGACCCGCTTGAAGATACGAGATCAGGATACCAGCGCAGATCACGAGAACTGGAAGCGCTGTAGCTTCCATGGATACTGCAAGACCCTGAATAACGTTAGTGCCGTGGCCAGTCTCTGAGGCTTTAGCAACGCTTTTTACAGGACGGTATTCTGTACCTGTGTAGTATTCAGTAATCCAGATGATAAGACCTGTCACAACAAGGCCAACAATCGCACAAATGTACAATTGTGTACCATTGATGTCGCCTGTTGAAGACGCGTAAACTGTGTCCCAACCGATGTACTGAGAAATCACACCACCAATTAAGATCGCAGAAATCACTGCACTGGCGATGAAGCCTTTATACAACGCACCCATGATAGAGTTGTTTGCGCCAAGCTTAACGAACCAAGTCGCAGCCACTGAACCCAAAATACATACAGCACCAATAAGAAGTGGTAATAGCATCATTGTTTCTTGAGCAGCGCCTGTGAAGAAGATCGCACCTAAAAGCATCGTGCCAACAACCGTCACCGCGTAGGTTTCGAACAAGTCAGCAGCCATACCGGCGCAGTCACCAACGTTGTCACCAACGTTATCAGCGATAACACCAGCGTTACGTGGGTCATCTTCCGGGATGCCGGCTTCGATCTTACCAACAAGGTCAGAACCAACGTCTGCGCCTTTAGTAAAGATGCCACCGCCAAGACGGGCAAAGATTGAAATCAGGGAAGCGCCGAAGCCTAAAGCAACGAGTGCTTCGAGGATGTGTCGCATACCTTCTGTTGTCATTGGATCAATCACGCCGCGCAGGAAGATGTAGTAACCTGCAACGCCAAGAAGCGCCAAGCCAACAACAAGCATACCTGTTACAGCACCTGATTTGAACGCGACGTCCAAGCCACCGGCTAAACCAACGCTACGTGCAGCTTCTGTTGTACGGACGTTAGCACGAACGGAAACGTTCATGCCGATATAGCCTGCAAGACCAGAAAGTACGGAACCAATAATGAAGCCAATGGCAACATACATACCAAGCATAACACCCAGCAGGATGCAGATCACGACACCAACAATTGCAATCGCTGTGTACTGGCGGTTCAAGTAGGCAGCTGCACCTTCTTGAATAGCAGCAGCAATTTCTTGCATACGCTCGTTACCAGTAGGTGCAGCGAGCACTGAGCGGACAGCCCATGCGCCATAAAGTAATGCGACGACGCCGCATCCTAAAATTAACATATAAACAGAAGACATTCTTTTCCCCCGACAAATAAAGACCGGACGTTAACGCGTCGACACCGTGTCGAAGGCCCGCCGGTCAACTGGCAGTTTTTATTAAATTGACGACCAGTATAAAAAGCGCGGGGAAAATGCCAGAATCACCCCGATAAAGCAACACGCGGTTTTAGATGTCAGCTCTTAGCGAGTTAAAGGATCTAAAAGCTTGCGTAACCAATTGCTTAGGAACCGTCGTTTTATTGTGGTGTATCTAAAATTGATTGAATAAGTACGCCACGAACGATACCCGTCTCGCCCGCAACTTTGTCGGCAACAAGCTGCATGCGTTGTTTAAGGGTCGGCAGGTCCAGGCGATCTAATTCAGACAGCATCCGCGGCACAAATGAATGTAAATCTTTAACGAATGCATCCCTATATATAAGCAGCATCCTCTTGATTTTAATGATATTATCCCGGCCAGCCGTCTCAATTTTCAGTTCAAGCTGAATAGTCGTTACGATTGAGCCTGATTGCATCACGTTGATCATGACAGGAGCCATATCGATGAATAATGCGTCGGGCGCTTTGATCTCAGGCGGTCCTTCTTCGGTTTTCGCCATTTCAGGTTGCTCGAATGGGCCAAGTCCAAACCATTTCATTGCACCTAAAGTCGCGCCACAAACAAGAAGCACCAGCGCAAAGATCATGAAGAGTTTTTTCATTCGTATTACTTCCGGACCAGTTTTTGAATGCTGCAATTATCTGCGGGTTACGCGATAGATTCGCGGCAACTTCGCCTTACTCTGCTCAACCTTTCGCGCGTATTGCAATCATCTTATTTGAAGTGATTGTAGCCAGTGTTTGCAAGTGGGATTTCTTCTCCGTCCTTACCTTGGGTAAAGACGGATGCGGGGCCTGCCACAACGGTGCCGATTTCTGTCATCAGTACATCCAGGCTGGTCGGCATCTTTGCTGCACTGATCAGGAGCTCATAATCATCACCGCCCGATAGAATGGTGGACAGAAGCTGTGGGTCTGTATTCAGCGCGACTTGAGCTGCTGGCGAAAGCGGTACGGACGCGGCATCTAATCTAATAGATACGCCTGATGCGTCTGCCATGTGGGATAAATCCTGCACAAGGCCGTCCGAGATATCGAGGCATGCATGGGCTTGTCCAACGAGTGCTTGTCCAGCGCTCACACGTGGGTTTGGACGACGGAAGCGATCTTCGAGAAAGGCGCAATAATCTGCATCTATGACATTGAGTTTGCCTTGTGCTGCCAGCAATCCCAGTACGCCGTCGCCAATCGTGCCTGTCACGAATATCTTGTCACCTGGTCTGGCACCGTTCCGGCGCAAGCATTGTCCGGTGGCGACTTCGCCAATTGCCGTTAACGAGAAAGTCGCAGGCCCCGGCGTTGATACCGTATCACCACCAAGCAGCGGAAAATCAAAACCATCAACCCATTCACGCAAACCCGCGGCAAATGCAGCAATCGTGTCTAGTGATGTTCCTTTGGGCCACGCACAAGCCAATGTGAAGCCAATCGGCTTAGCCCCCATCGCAGCAAGGTCCGACAAATTACTGCCGCATAGTTTCGCGGCAATATTGCGTGGGCTTTCGTCTTCCAGGAAATGTACCCCCGCGACGATTGCGTCGGTGGTGATAACAATCTCAAAACCTGGATTGGGCGTTATTGTTGCGGCGTCGTCTTGAAGATTGAAGGCGCCTGGGGCATTTGCGGCAAGTGGCGCAAAGTAGTGTCGAATGATCTCGAATTCATCGGCAGCGTCGTCGGTGCTCACCCATTTGCCTCTTGTGCAGCGGTAAATTCTTCTGGGCGTACGCGACGCGCGACCGCATTCAGAATACCTGAGATGAGTTTGGATTGTGTTCCGTCTGTATCAAAGAAAGCATCTGCAACAGCCACGTAGGCCATTAACAATGTCCGTGACGGTACGTTTTTACGTTCTAAAAGCTCAAATGTTGCGGTTTTGAGGATTGCGCGAAGCACAGTTTCCATAGCATCTACGTCGCGGTTCTGGATCATTTCGGGTGATAGTGCGGCATCAATTTGCGCGCTATGTAATGAGACACCCCGAACCAGGTCTTTAAGCAACTCAGGTTTTGGACGTGCCATTTCCTGATCACTCTCGTCGTCTGCTTTAAGCCAACGCTCAGCAGAAAATGACGCCAGAACGTCATCCACGTCGGCTTCCATCATATCAAGTTCGTAGACAGCCTGAACGGCTGCAAGCCTTGTTGCAGCTGGTCTCGGATCATATTCCTTAGGCATTATCACGTCCTTGAAAGTGGCGTCGAAGTTCAATCATACGAAGCACAGCACGCGCAGCTTCTGCTCCCTTGTTCTTCTGTTTGGGATCAGCGCGTACTTCCGCTTGCTGCATGTTCTCACACGTTAAGATCGCGAACCCAAGCGGAAAGCAGTGATCGACCGTAATCTCCATGAGTGCACGGCTAGCTTCACGGCAAATATGATCATAATGATTGGTTTCACCACGGATCACGCAGCCAAGCGCCATAACTCCGGCGTACTTGCGATGTGGGTCCCTAAGACCTGCCTGCACTGCCATTTCACAAGCAGCAGGCACTTCAAAGACACCCGTTACAGGCAGTCGTTCTATCGCAAAGCCAGTTTCTTCGAACAGCGGTGTCGCACCGGCGACCATATCGTCCGATACCTTGTCATAGTAGCGTGCCTCGACAACCAGAATGGTTTTAGAGTTAGATGTTTGTACCATGATATTTCCTGACGGATCCCGCCTTAGCTAGAGCAATATTGATAAGACTATACGCAAATTATCAGCTTTTTACAGGTGGAATAGGTTGCTGACTGACCACATTTAGATCGTAGCCATCAATGCTTACGATGGTGCGCTGGGTGTTCGAGAGCAAAATCAGGTCCTGGATGCCCAGATCAAGCAGAATTTGTGCCCCAACACCATAGTCCCTGAGTTCATGTTGGCCTTCTGGTGGCTCGCCCAGTCGCATTTTTACATGATCTGAGAGTGCGCGAGGATAAGGCTCTCGGATTAAGACCACAGCGCCTCTGCCAGCTTCGTCGATCATGCGCATCGCTTGTTGTAGATCGCCGCTTTTGCCACTGGTTACGTCACCCAGCACATCATCTAACACATCAAGCGCATGCATCCGCACCATGACGGGTGCATCACCGCTTAAATCACCTTTGATAAGCGCGATATGCTCGGCGTATGCGACTTTGTTGACGTAAACGCACATTTTCCATGCGCCGCCAAAGCGGCTCTGGAAATACATTTCAGCGGATTTCTCAACAACCCGGTCGTTCCGCAAGCGATAGGCAATGAGGTCTGCAATCGTGCCAATCTTGAGCTTATGATGCTCGGCAAACTTAATGAGATCCGGCAGACGCGACATGGTCCCGTCCTCGTTCATGATTTCGCAAATCACACCAGACGGGTTCAAGCCGGCAAGACGCGAGACATCAACAGCTGCTTCTGTGTGCCCTGCCCGCACTAATGAGCCGCCGTCCCGTGCTTCGAGCGGAAATACATGCCCCGGAGATGCAATGTCTGCAGCTTTCTTTGTTGGATCGATCGCGACCGAGATAGTTCGCGCCCGGTCTGATGCTGAAATGCCCGTGGTAACGCCTTCGCGGGCTTCGATGGAAACAGTAAAGGCTGTCTGGTGACGAGAACCATTGCGCCTGGACATGGCTGGTAATTCCAGCTCGTTCACGCGTTCAGATGTCAGCGCCAGACATATAAGACCACGGCCAAATTTTGCCATGAAGTTAATCACATCCGGCGTTGCCATTTGCGCTGGAATGATAAGGTCACCTTCGTTCTCACGCTCTTCATCATCAACCAATATGAACATGCGACCGTTACGCGCATCTTCGATAATGTATTCAATGGGCGACAGGAATTTTTCAGTTTCAGGTGATGACAAAAGATTATCCATTCATTGAATTCAGGCGAGCAACATAGCGCGCAAGAACGTCTATTTCCAGATTTACACGATCACCTTTGATTAATTGACCAAGGGTGGTCTCGGACTGTGTATGCGGAATGATATTGACCGAGAACAGGCAGTCATCGACGTCATTGACGGTCAAAGATACCCCATCAATGGTCGCTGAGCCTTTTTGAGCGATAAATGCTGCGAGATCACGTGGCGCTTCAAAATCGATCTTCATGGAATCACCAATGGCCTGCGTACTAACAACATGCGCAACACCGTCGACATGGCCACTGACAATATGCCCGCCGAGCTCGTCTCCAAGCTTTAGGGCGCGTTCCAGATTGATTTTGGTGTCGGCTTGCCAGTCTCCCAATGTTGTCTTTTGCAACGTTTCATCAGAAGCCTGAACGGCGAACCAGCCTTCGTCCTTCTCGATCACCGTCAAACACACACCAGCACAAGCAATGGACGCCCCAATGGCCACATCATCCATGACAAATGCAGTATTAATATCAAAACGCACATCCCCTTCGCCTGAGATGGCTTTGACGCTCCCGATATCCGTAATGATGCCTGTAAACATGGGCCTATCCTTTATCACTGATGCGGAGGTAGCGCTCTAGTCGGTCTCCATCAAGGGGAATCGTCTCTAAATATTGAAACCTAGGGGCATTATCAGGCGTGTTCACGGCCATCGGCGCGATCGCTGGCAAGCTGTCACCGCCCATGACGCTGGGGGCGCGGAACCAGGCCAATTCATCGACCAGATCATCAGACATAAATGACCCAGACAACGCGCTACCGGTTTCCAGCAAAACACGTGTTATGCCCTCGCCTGCCAAGGCTTTGACGATATCTTGAGGCGCGAGCCGCCCGCCGCTTATGGGAGGAAACATGATCACCTTTGCGCCGACATTCTGCAGTGCTTGAATGTTTTCTGCTGGCGCGTCATCGCCAACGATGAGCCAAACCGGCACGGTCTCCATGCTTTTGATCAACTGACTATCCAAGGGCGTTTCGGCCCGAGGGTCCACAATCACGCGAATGGGTGAACGGTCTTCGAGGCCAGCTATCCTACATGTGAGCGAAGGGTCGTCTTGTCGAACCGTCCCGATGCCAGTCAAAATAGCGTCATTCTGAGCACGGTAAAGATGTCCACGATTACGTGCCGCTTCACCCGTGATCCATTTGCTTTCACCTGTCCGGGCTGCAATGGCACCATCAAGGGTCGTTGCCGTCTTGAGGGTCACCCAGGGTCGACCATGTTCGATAACCGAGAGGAAGCCAGCGTTAAGGTGACGGGCTTCGTCGCCCAAGAGCCCCGTGCGGACTTCAATACCTGCGTCGACGAGACGTTGTGAGCCTGTTCCTGAAACACGCGGATCAGGGTCTTTGAGGGCAATCGTCACGATGCTCACGCCCGCGTTAATCAAAGCGTCGCTACAAGGGCCTGTCTGCCCCTGGTGATTGCAGGGCTCTAGCGTCACATACGCATGTGCACCACGGGCAAGGCCGCCTGCTTGTCCCAGGACTTCTGTTTCTGCATGGGGGCGCCCACCGGGTTTCGTCCAGCCGCGCCCAACAACAAGGCCGTTTTGACCTAAATCTTCGCGAACAAGGATGCAGCCAACAGCAGGATTGGGGGCGACACGTCCGAGACCTCGAGCAGCAAGAGCCAAGGCCGCGCGCATGTGCGCACGGTCATCGGATCCAAACATGAATTTAGTCGTTGTTGCCATCACCTATGTTTTCAACAAAGTCCTCGAAGTCTTTGGCTTCGCGGAAGTTCCTGTAAACAGATGCAAAGCGAACAAAGGCAACTTGATCGAGTTCCTTGAGGTTCTCCATAACCATTTCGCCGACGACTTTGGTCGGAATTTCTGACTCGCCCAGTGTCTCTAGTCGGCGCTGAATTGAATTTACAATACGCTCAATCCGGTCTTCACCAACCGGGCGTTTCCGCAGGGCGATATTCAGCGAGCGAGACAGTTTATCACGATCAAATGGTGATTTTTCGCCGTCTTTTTTGACAACGGTTAGTTCACGCAATTGAACCCGCTCAAAGGTTGTCCAACGCGCGCCACATGCCGGGCAGAACCGGCGACGACGGATCGCAGCATTGTCTTCAGTTGGGCGTGAGTCTTTGACTTGAGAGTCTTCGTTTCCACAAAATGGACACCGCATAGTTTTATTTCCCCCTAATTATTGGTCGTTAATCAGACGTACGTATAAATTGGGAAGCGTTGACATAGTGCCTTAACTTCCGTCCGTGCTGCCGCTTCGGCTGCACTGTTATCGCCATTTGATTCTGCGAGGCCTTCCAAGACATCACCAATCAAGTTCCCAACTTTTCTAAATTCTTCGACGCCAAACCCTCGTGTGGTGGCGGCTGGCGTACCTAAACGCACACCGGAAGTGACCATTGGCTTTTCTGGATCGAACGGAATGCCGTTCTTGTTGCAGGTCATACCTGCATTTTCGAGACTGACCTCCGCGTCGTTACCCTTAACGCCTTTAGGGCGCAGATCGACCAAAATCACGTGGGTATCAGTACCCCCAGAGACGATATCAAGTCCCCGCTCTATCAATGTAGCCGCCAAAATCTTAGCATTCTCAGCGACAGCTTTTGAATAGTCGACAAACTCAGGCGTTAGTGCTTCGCCAAAGGCGACGGCCTTAGCCGCAATGACGTGCATCAATGGGCCGCCTTGGAGGCCAGGGAATACCGCTGAATTGAATTTTTTACCCAAGTCTTCGTTATTCGACAGGATCATTCCGCCGCGAGGACCGCGAAGTGTCTTATGCGTCGTCGTCGTAACAACGTCAGCGTATGGCAGTGGTGACGGATGAACACCTGATGCTACAAGGCCTGCAAAGTGTGCCATATCGACCATCAAGTAAGCGCCAACACTATCGGCAATCGCGCGGAACCGGGCGAAGTCGAGGGTACGTGGATAAGCGGAACCGCCACAGATGATGATCTTTGGCTGATGCTCTTTGGCCAAAGCTTCGACTTGCTCGAAATCGACCAAATGGTCGTCTTTCTTCACGCCGAACTGAATGGCATTGAACCATTTGCCAGATTGCGCAGGCGGTGCGCCGTGCGTCAAATGACCACCAGCAGCCAAAGACATGCCTAGGATCGTGTCGCCAGGCTTTAGGAGCGCCAAGAATACGGCGCCGTTGGCCTGTGCACCAGAATGCGGCTGGACGTTAACGTATGAGCAGCCAAAAAGCTTTTTGGCGCGTTCGATTGCTAAAGATTCTGCCACATCGACAAATTCACAACCACCATAGTAACGGCGACCTGGATATCCCTCAGCGTATTTGTTTGTCATGACGCCACCCTGGGCTTCCATGACTGCACGAGACACGATGTTTTCTGAGGCAATCAGTTCGATCTGATCTTGCTGGCGTGCAAGTTCGTCGGTGATTGACTTAAACAAGTCTGCATCACGCTCTGGCAGTGACACGTTGAAGAACCGCTGATGATAGTCGCTGGGGTAATTTGCATTGGACATAGTCAATCTATTCCCTTTGGTACTAATACTATTTTTTAGGTTCAGCGAGCATATCGACACGTCGTGCGTGCCGTCCGCCCTCAAAATCTGTTTCAAGAAACGCCTGCATGGCATCGAGCGCGACTTCTGAGCCAATCAAACGCTCACCAAAGCAAATAACGTTCGCATCATTGTGCTGGCGCGCAAGCTTTGCTGTCAGGCTATTACTGACAACGGCTGCGCGAACGACTGGATTTCTATTAGCGGCGATTGAAATACCAATGCCTGATCCACATACAAGGACACCAAATTCTGCATCGCCGGATTCAATGGCATTGCCCATGGCAAAACCAAAGTCAGGATAATCAACGCTGTCTGAGTTGTGTGCACCAAGATCGACAACAGTGTGACCCGCAGATACGAGGTCATCTTTAAGTTGCGATTTCAGATTAAATCCGGCGTGATCAGACGCTATCGCTACAGTATGTCCCAACTTTCTGCTCATTCCACTCTGTATGTTCAATCGACCTAAATCAGATAAAGGCGACATCAAAAATCTAGATGGGGTTCATACCATATCCAGCGCGGACCTGCCAACAGAACACTAAGCTGCGTAGCAAAGTTTTTATACGCCATGTGAGCTTATGCGAAAATGTCTGTGCGACTTGGAAACGCCTTAAGGGCTTCGTGTATTCGGTGAGCCTGGCGAACTTCGTTTGAGTTTATCGGGTAATAGCGTTGTGTGAAATCCAAACGCTTGCCCCAGTGTTCGATATAATCACGTTTGCGGTCTGGAGCGGCGGCCTCACCAGTGAGCGCGCCGATGGTTCGCCCAAAGTCTGGATGCAGGTCAGGCTGAAAAGCCAAAATCTCGTAGTCTTCAAAGGATAGAACACCTGCCGCGTACAAGTTCTCGCTATAATCCTGCATTTCGCGTGGCGACATATAACGCGCATCAGGGACCTGTGGTCCACCTACTGGTGGTGGCAGACGTGCAGGTTCAGTGACTTCCTTGGTCTTGGCAGCATTTTCCTTGGCAATAAGATCGCGATCCCGGTACGCAACGAGGGCACGGCTATTGCTTTGCTCAGACGCATCTTTGTCGGTGCGCTGGTCAAGGGGCGGCCCAACGGCCAAACGTGAAATATCAATTGGTAACGGCGGCTGATCAATCCGCATTCATCTTTGCTCCCATTATTTAGCGTATGAATTGCAAGCACCGTGCCATTTTAACCTGCGTTGAATAACAATGGTTTGCCAAAGGTTAACGTGTGTCTTGGGCGTTTCTGCTCGGCAATATTTGCCGGGTGTGACTTAGATTACCGCGCTGTTTAGATTTTCGAGCTAGGTTGGACAGCATAGAGTTTATAGGCGTAAGCTTGAAGCCTGAACCGAGGAATATCGGTCAAACCATGGGAGGCCAGTATGATTGGCCCGTTGTCAAAATTATCAGTTCGTATGCTCACGCTGGCAGTATTAAGCGTTGCTTCGCCTGCAATGGCTGACGATTTGACGGCATCCAAGGACATCTTCACATCTCATCGTGCGCTTTACCAAATGGACTTGGGCCGTGCGTTACAAAGCGCCAACATCAGTAGTGCATCAGGCACCATGTTTTATCGCTTTGAGGCGTTATGTGAAGGTTGGGAAGTCGAGTCACGGGTCTCGATGCAGCTTGGCTACAATGCTGATGGCGAAACCAGGATGATTGAAACCACATGGTCGTTTAGCAGCTTTGAGAGTTATGACGGAGAGCAATTCACGTTCGATGTGGATCATAATCAAGACGGCGTTCTTCAAGAATTATTCACAGGTGAAGCAGGTATGGCCGATGGTATTGGCTCTGCGCAATTCGACAATGAAGAGAGCTTTTCCGTTGATCTCCCTAGCGGCACATTATTTCCAGCAAATCATTTGATGCAAATGCTGGCTCAGGCAAAAACAGGCGTTCGTCACTTCCCAAAAACGCTTTTTGACGGTGCAAGTTTAAATAACCCGTATCAAGTTAATGCGTATATTCTGGGCACGGTTGTTGATGGTGACGTTGTACACAATAATACAGCGAAGTCTGTTGGTAGTCGCCACGTTCCCGCCTTAAAGGCCAAAGCGAAACCTCTTCCGGCCGCGCTGACAGCAAACGATAATAAATTGCCTGTTTGGCGTGTACGACTGGCTTATTTTTCGCTGTTATCGAACGAAGAATTCCCTGAATTCGAAATCGAAGTCGATTATAGCGAGGACGGCGTGGCGCAGCGTATGGTTCAGGATTTCGGTGATTTTTCGCTAAATCTCGCACTGAGCCACTTTGAATTACTGCCCTCACCTGACTGTCATTAGTCTTTTAAATGTGCGTCATTCCCGCGAAAGCGGGAACTTTGGCATCAGTAAAAAAGAACTGCTCCCCACTTTCGCAAGGGTGACGTGATAGAGATGTTTTTAGGGGATCACCCGTGCGGTTTCAGGATTTGCCGTATGGCGGATCCGTCGGCGAGGCGCTCGAACCCTTCGTTGATGCCATCAAGGCCCAATTCATCCGTACGAAGCTGATCGACTGGCAACTTACCTTCACGATAATAGTCGACAAACTTTGGCATATCGTCAGGGGCTGAGCAGCTTCCCATATAGCATCCCTGTAAACGAAACTCTTTTGCTGCCATCATGTAAGGCGAAATCTCAAACGTTGCATCGGCAGGTGTGAGGCCTGCAATCGTTACCGTGCCGCCAGCGCGAAGCGAAGCGTAAGCCGCCTCAAGCCCTTTGACAGTTCCAGACAGCTCAATTGCATGAAGCACACCGCCCGATGTCAGGTCCTTGATAGCAGCAGCAGTACGTTCCGTTCCCTCGCCCGCATTCACCGTTGCGTGCGCGCCCAGAGATTTTGCTAAAGTCATTTTCTCTGCGCGCAAATCGACACCAATGATGGGTTCAGCCCCTGCGAGCTTCGCACCCATAATAGCGCTGAGACCCACGCCGCCCAAGCCAAACACGGCAACAGTCTCGCCCGGCTGAACGTTTGCTGTATTGATGACAGCCCCAACGCCCGTGATGACTGCGCAGCCAAAAAGTGCCGCATCATCGAATGAAATATCAGATGGCAGTTTGACCATTGATGATCGATCCAGAACCGCGTACTCGGCGAAGCATGAAACACCGCCTGCGTGGTTGATAGGCTTTCCTTTGAGGCTTAGGCGTCGTCCACCACCAACTAACTCGCCCTTCATTTTACTTTCAAAGCTGGCACCGCATAGATGCGAGCGGCCAGATTGGCATTCAAAGCACTTACCGCAGCTCATTACAAAAATGAGGACGACGTGATCCCCCTCTTTCAGGTCAGTGACGCCGGGGCCGACTTCACGAACGATGCCTGCGGCCTCGTGCCCAAGCACGGCTGGTAAAGGACGTGTGCGAATGCCCTCGATTGTCGACAAGTCTGAATGGCATAGACCGGCGGCGCGAATTTCGACCAGCACTTCGTTCTGCTGTGGGCCGTCCAAATCCAGTTCTTCGATAACCAATGGATTTGATGTGCCATAAGGGCGTGCCAAGCCTTGTTCATAGAGTACCGCGCCGCGCATTTTCATTTGAATATTTTCCTCGGGATGGGATGGAATTGAATAGTTAAGCGATGATCGATCCGCTATCGCGTTTGGTAATATTTTTGGCGATGACGTACTTTAGTTTCCGCATGGCGGCATCTTTAAGCGCACGTTCACTTTGCTTGGGGTCGCCAACCATGGTGATTTCAGTATTAGACCATGCGCATACAGCCGTTACGCGCACATAGCTGCCGACCTGTTGAAATTCGAAGAGGACTTCGCGGAGTTTGACATCTTTTGGATCCATAATGGGATTATATGGGGATTTCAGCGTACGAAAACCAACATCTTGTTTTTCGGTGCAAGTTTATGTGTTTATGCCCTCTGTATTCTCTCAAGCGCGTCTCGCTTATTGATTGTCATGGGTACATAAATTCAAACAAACTGGGTTGAACCCCTCTGGCGAAACCGTAAAACTCTCATCATGTTTAAAGATTTTACATGGCAAGCCTTCTTGATGGGGCTGATTGCTTCTGTCGTTGGGTTCGCAAGCTCGTTCGCCGTTGTCGTTAGCGGCCTGATCGCTGTGGGTGCTAGCCCTGAGCAAGCCTCAAGTGGATTGATGGCAGGTGCCATCGCAATGGGTGTTGCCAGTATCGTCTTAGGCATGATGACGAAGATGCCAATTGCCGCCGCATGGTCGACACCTGGTGCGGCGCTGATGGTTACGACCGGCGCTGTTGATGGCGGATTCGAGGCCGCTGTTGGCGCATTTCTCGTGACGGGTGCGCTTATTATTGTGGCGGGGTTTTGGAAGCTGTTGGGACGCTGGGTGGCGATGATACCAACTGCGATTGCCAGCGCGATGTTGGCGGGTGTCTTGATGGGATTGTGTTTGGCACCCGTGAAAGCAGCAGCAACGGCCCCGGAAGCCGCCTTGCCTGTCATACTGGTCTGGGCGATCGTTGCCAGATTAAAGCGATTGTGGGCCGTGCCTGCAGCAGTGTTGGTCGCTGTGATTGTGGTGATGATGCATGGTGACGCCATACCCATTACGTCTGTTTGGCCACAGCCAGAACTTATTGTGCCGATCTTCACATTAGGTGCGTTGATTGGCATAGCGTTACCGTTATTCATTGTCACAATGGCGTCGCAGAATATTCCGGGTATTGGTGTGTTGCGGTCATTCGGATATGAGCCACCGCCTGGTCGCCCTATTGCAGTGACGGGTATTATCTCAATGCTCTTCGCCCCGTTTGGCGGACATACAACGAACCTGTCCGCGATTGTTGTTGCCCTTTGTGCGGGGCCGGACGCCCATGCAGACCCTTCCAAGCGTTATTGGGCGGCGATCTCTAAAGGGGGATGCTAGATTGTTCTTGGCCTGTTGGCGAGCCTCGTGATCGCCGTGGTTCAAGCTGCCCCGCCGTTATTGATTGAGACCGTGGCAGGCTTGGCGCTATTGGGTCCCCTCGCCGCGTCGCTCAAAAACGCGCTCGACGACGAAGACATGCGTGAAGCCGCCGTCGTGACTTTCATTGTCGCCGCCTCTGGCCTGACCATCGCTGGCGTTGGTGGTGCTTTCTGGGGGCTGGTTACGGGTGGTGCGATACTGGTCTTAAAACGACTTAAGGCTTGATGAGAAAATACTTGCAGGAGATCGACTATGTTTGAGCGTCTCGACTATGTTTCAGTCAATGGATCTGCCATCGCCAGCATGGCGAAAGCAAAAAGCCATATCACGTTGATTGATGAGAATCTGCATGCTTTGATCGAACTGCGCGTCTCTCAGATCAATGGATGCGTTTATTGTGTCGATCTTCATTCGACGCAAGCCCGAGCTGTTGGAGAAACCCAACAGCGCCTCGACTGCCTGCCCGTATGGCAAGAGTGCTCTTTCTTTGATGAGAGTGAGCGTGCCGCATTTGCCTGGGCCGAAGCCGTCACATTGATTTCTGATGATGGCGCGCCACAGGCTCTGTTCGATGATCTAAAAAACCATTTCTCAGATGAACAAATTGTCGATCTTACGCTTATCATTGCGCAAATGAACGCATGGAACAGGCTCGCAATCAGCTTTGGTCATGTGCCTGAAGTAAGGGACAGCTAAGCCTCGTGCACAAGATCACAAATAGCGCAGTTATTCATGCCGCGCGTGCCGTGCTCGATGCTCATATTTTGGCGTTAAATGCATCGGACGAAGATGCCCTCGTCGCCACACTGCATTTTCCCAATTATATACTGACCGGTGGTGCGCTAAAGACCTGGGACACAACTGATGACTACTTCGACGATTTCCGTGCCCGAGCTGGCGGTGATTGGCATCTTTCAAGTTTTGATGAAGTCGCCGTCATTCATGCAAGCATCGAGAAAGTGCATCTCGATGTATGCGTAAATCGGTTCCGCGTCGATGATAGTCTGATCTCTCAATTCAAAACAATCTGGGTGATGGCGTTTATTGATGGCCGGTGGGCTGCGCAACTACGATCTGTTTTCTCACCAATTTAAGCTCTCTCTTTTATTTGAGAAGAGAGACTTCTTATGTGCGTCATTCCCGTGAAAGCGGGAACCTAGATATCAGCGATACTAAGGACTGGGTCCCCGCTTTCGCGGGGATGACGGAAATGTATAAAAGTCGTCACCCCTGCGAAGGCCGGGGTCCAGTTATGGCGCTCTAGATTTCGGCCTACGCCGGAATGACGTTTTTGATGGTATGAAGAATAAAGGTGAAATCAGACGCTACATATTCCGGCGGTATTTGCCGCCGGCTTCGAACAGTGCGTCGGTGATTTGGCCGAGTGAGCACACACGTACTGCATCCATCAATACAGCAAACACGTTTTCGTCGTTGGTTGCTGCATGTTGCAGGCGTTTGATCATCTCGTCAGCGGAGGCAGTGTTGCGTGATTGGAAGTCACGCAGGCGCGTGATTTGGCCTTTCTTTTCTTCGTCCGTGGAGCGACGAAGTTCGGGCGTCACATCCTCTGGTGGGTTGGGGTTTCTGTAGGTATTCACACCGATGATCGGCAGCTCACCCGTATGCTTGAGCGTTTCATAGTGAATACTCTCTTCTTGAATCTTGCCGCGCTGATAGCCTGTTTCCATGGCACCCAACACACCCCCACGCTCGGTGATACGATCAAATTCCTGGAGGACGGCTTCCTCAACAAGGTCGGTCATTTCATCAATGATGAACGCACCCTGGGTTGGGTTCTCGTTTTTCGCCAAGCCCCATTCTTTGTTGATGATCATTTGAATGGCAATGGCACGGCGCAGGCTGTCCTCGGTCGGCGTTGTGATCGCCTCGTCATAGGCGTTGGTGTGCAGCGAGTTGCAGTTGTCATAAACCGCGATCAGCGCTTGCAACGTCGTACGGATATCGTTGAAGTTCATTTCCTGCGCATGCAGCGAGCGACCGGATGTCTGGATATGATATTTGAGTTTTTGCGAGCGTTCGTTCGCTCCATATTTAAAGCGCATGGCCGACGCCCAGATGCGACGGGCAACGCGGCCCATGACGGAATACTCAGGGTCCATCCCGTTCGAGAAAAAGAAACTTAGGTTCGGCGCGAAGTCATCGATTTTCATGCCGCGCGCGAGGTATGCTTCAACAAACGTGAAGCCGTTGGCGAGCGTAAAGGCAAGCTGGCTGATCGGGTTCGCGCCAGCTTCAGCAATATGATAGCCAGAGATTGATACAGAATAGAAATTCCGAACCCGATGTTCGACAAAATATTCCTGAATATCGGCCATCATCTTCAAGGCAAATTCAGTTGAAAAGATGCAGGTATTTTGGCCCTGATCTTCTTTCAAGATATCCGCCTGTACGGTGCCGCGCACAGTTTCGAGCGTCCACGCTTTGATCTTTTCGATCTCTTCATCTGTAGGCGCGCGGTCGTTGTCGGCTTCGAACTTGGTGATCTGTTGATCAACAGCCGTATTCATAAACATTGCAAGGATGGTCGGTGCCGGTCCGTTGATCGTCATTGAAACAGATGTCGATGGGCTACATAGATTGAAGCCGTCATACAGCACTTTCATATCGTCGAGCGATGCAATGGATACGCCGGAGTTTCCGACCTTGCCGTAAATGTCCGGGCGCTCGTCCGGATCAAAACCATACAGGGTCACACTATCGAATGCGGTCGACAGGCGCTTGGCCTGAGAGTCTCTGGATAAGAACTTAAAGCGTTCGTTGGTGCGGAATGGATCGCCCTCGCCCGCGAACATACGCGTCGGATCTTCGCCCTCGCGCTTGAATGCAAATACGCCAGCCGTGAAGGGGAAGCTGCCAGGCAGGTTTTCTTTGAGTAGGAACTTGAGTAGCTCGCCCTCGTCTTCAAACTTTGGCAAGGCGACGCGTGAGACGCGGTTGCCGCTTAAAGTTTCTCGTTGAAGATTATAGCGGACTTCCTTGTTGCGGATTTTGACGACGTAATCGTCACCGGAATAACTCTCAACAACACGGGGCCAAATTTCGATGAGTTTCTTGGCGCGGGAGTCCATGGCACTGTCACGGGCTGCCATAAGCGCATCAAGTCCGCTGGCGTCATCGCCGATTTCGGAGAGCATGCGTTTGCTTTCCCGCAACTGCTGACGCTCACGCGCGAGCTTTGATTGTGCTTCAATGGTTGCGTGATAGCCGCGAACGGTTTCTGAAATTTCGGACAAGTACCGGGCGCGGTCTGGTGGCACGATGGTTTGGCCGGGCTCGGATACGCGCGATGTGACAGGCGCAACTGTGCAGCCCAGGTCATTGAAACCTTTTTCAGAAAATACGCTGAGGAGTTCCTGATACAGCGCCGTGACACCGGGATCAGCGAACTTCGATGCCATGCAACCGAATACGGGCATTTCATCTGGGGATTGAGAGAACGCTTCACGGTTCCGTTGCACTTGTTTACGGACATCACGTACCGCATCCAAGGCACCTTTGCGGTCCATTTTATTGATGGCGACAGCGTCAGCGTAATCGAGCATATCGATTTTCTCGAGCTGGCTTTGCGCACCAAACTCGGGCGTCATCACATACAGCGATACGTCGACTAAATCGACAATCGCGCCATCGCCCTGGCCGATCCCCGGGGTCTCGACAATCACCATGTCGAACCCGGCAGCTTTAGCGGCGGTAATAATGTCGCCCAAGTATTCAGGCACTTCTATCTTTGAGCCCCGCGTAGCGACGGAACGGAAATACAGGTTCGGCGCATCAATGGCGTTCATGCGAATGCGATCGCCCAATAACGCGCCGTTGGTTTTCCGGCGCGTTGGATCGATAGCAATCACGGCAATGTTCGGCTCTTCTGAATAGAGACGGAAACGACGGATCAACTCGTCGGTCAGTGATGACTTCCCAGCACCACCTGTGCCCGTGATACCAAGCACTGGCGTTTTGTCATGTTTGGCAGCGGTGTCTCGCAATTGTTTCAGGTCAGCGTCAGGCAACTTGCCGCGCTCAATGGCAGAGATCACGCGCGCTAAATCCTTGTGATCACCCTTTTCAAGTTTGCTGAGTGATTTTGGCAGATCATCGGTAGGGTCCACGTCCGAGACTTCGATCATGTGCTGGATCATGCCTTGCAGACCCATCTGCTGACCGTCCTCGGGTGAGAAAATGCGCGTCACACCGTAATCGTGGAGTTCCTTGATCTCGGGCCCGACAATAACGCCGCCGCCACCGCCAAAGATTTTGATATCGCTACGTCCGGCTTCTTTAAGTAAGTCGACCATGTACTTGAAGTATTCAACGTGACCGCCTTGATAGGATGAGAGTGCAATGCCCTGCGCGTCTTCCTGGATCGCCGCACTGACAACTTCGGCAACCGAGCGGTTGTGACCCATATGGATCACCTCAACGCCGCCACCTTGCAGGATACGCCGCATAATATTGATCGAGGCATCGTGGCCGTCGAAAAGGCTCGCTGCCGTCACAAACCGGACCGGGTTCTTCGGCGTGTAAGCTTTTGCGGCTAAGGTTTTCGAGGTCTGGCTATCAGCCCCCTGTTTTCCATCGTCTGGCATGGCGTCCTCTCCCAAGGATGAACGGCAAGTGTAGCGGCTCGGAGGTAATATTTCGAGTACACCTATACTTTACGTTAACGTTAACGTCAATTTTTGGTTAACTTTTTGGCTTCAGTAACTGCTTCATCGACTGCCTTTTTGTACTGGGGCGTTGGGTCATACCAAAGACAATTATTAAATCCGAAATTACCCTCACCATTTTTTACAGTAATGGTCATAACGCCGACCCGCGCGTTATCGCCAGGTTCCTCTGGTGGGTTTATTAACGAGACGCAGAAATTCTAGGACTTGAATGTTTTTGTCGTGAATCCACCTGAGATGTAGTAATGAGTTTCCAAAACGTCTGACATGACCATCTGTTTTTGATCATCTATATCCCCTATCTGACTATACCAGCTTGCTTGGAAAGTGAACGAGCCGGGATCAAGAACTTCTATGACATGCTTACGGAGTTCTGTTGGTTTCGGGCCGCGTGTATCGTCGATTGATGGTGGTTCAATCGTCTGACAGGCGGAGAGTAAGATGAGTGTCCCCATGCCAGCAATCCAATGGAAATACCGAGATATGTAACGTTTCATGGTCAATTTTTACTCTTAACAGGTGCGTGAAACATTGGTTTGGCATGAAAATTCGGCATTTTGGTAAGCTGAGCTGCTAATACATCCTCTTAGTTCACCCATTTGGGCTTGTACGCACCGATGACAAACTCCCCAGGGTATAAACCCTGTCCAGGTTCGATTTTGAAGCGAAACGCGTCAACGCCACTGATGCGGGCATTTTCCCCAATACCGCCTAAAGAATTTCTGTCCGGCGAGTTAATCGTTAATACACGTCCACCTGGATCGTAGATGTAAGCAACCATCGCATAACTCCCAGGTTCGATAACACTGAATGTAAGGCCATCATAAATAATCGTGTCTTGAAAGCTGAAGATACTTCAATCCGGCATGAGACGTTGTGTTTCTTCGTCGTATTGCCAGAACAACATGCTCGCAGAATAAAAATCCTTATTGTCTGTGATGTCGACACCTCCGATAACGACTGCTTTATCATTGGATGGATCAAATTTCAGTGCAGGATCTATATGCTTTTGCGCAAGACCACAGCCATAAAGAAAAATGCAAACAACAGTGAAATAAGTGACATTTCGTAGCGACTTAACGAATGAAACCGGGAAACTTAACATTTTGCATATCTTCCGAGTTGCAGGGACCAAAGTAGAAAAATTCTGCATCTATATTATTCGGTAGCCAATGTTGGTGGGCGGAAGATTGTAGTAACGGAGATATTTTTCATCTTTGCCATTTGCTCATTTAAGTCTTGCTGACGATTAACCCATTTAGGGTCGAAATTGGCAATGATGTATTCACCTAAATAGACAACTTCTCCTGCATTGATTTTTATTCGATACGCATCAATTCCTCCGACACGCGCATCGTCAGGCACCCCATGTAGACCTGAAGCATCCGGTGACGAGATCGGCTCGAATGTCATGCGACCAAACTGAAAAATTCAATTAATAATAGTAACAATATAATGGCCCGGTTCAATATGCTTTACGATCAAACCTTTATGCAGTGGCTGATCTGAAAGAGTAAAGGACGTTACCTCCGGTATCAGCCGATTAGTTTTTGGATCTTATCGGGCAAAATGAAGAAACATTCCTGTGTGGGATGGATTCTTCGTCGTATCGACGCCACCAATAACAACGGCGCCCGCGCTTTCGGATGTAAGGACAATTGACGTGTCGACATGCGTCGCGGCTAAGCCACAAGCTTGAAGTGAGATAATAGGAACTCCAAAAAGGATAAGCGCAGTTAATCGTGAAAGATGATGACGTGGAAACCGTAAGCTAAACCTCAATGTACTCGTCCTTTATTCGCAACTTTAAAGTGGAAACCCAAATCGTAAATTATCAATTCATGCGAAAGACGGTATCGAAATAGATGGATTAGTCAATCTTAGGGTATCGCTTAGACTCCCCTCACCCGCGCTCCGCACCACCAGGAGAGGTTTTGTTGATGTTTGACAAAAGTGGTCGTGCGTATGACCTTCTGGCCAAGTTTAACGGCAAATTGCTGACATTTGGAGGAAGACACTATGGACGAGAGTAAAATGCATCCTGAGACATTGGCCCTGCATGCAGGATACCGCAGCGACGAAACCAACGCGGTCGCGGTGCCTATTCATCAGACGACGGCATACGAATTCAACGACACGCAGCATGCAGAAAACCTGTTCGCGCTTAAGGAATTCGGCAACATTTACTCACGGATTATGAACCCGACCTGTGATGTGCTGGAAAAGCGCATTGCAGCGATGGAGGGCGGCGTTGCTGGATTGGCTGTTGCATCTGGTCAGGCTGCATCGACGTATTCAATCCTCAACCTGTGCCGTGCTGGTGATAACTTCGTCTGCTCAACGGACATCTACGGTGGAACATGGAACCTGTTCGCCAATACGCTCAAAGATTTAGGCATTGAGTGCCGCTTTGTTGACCCGACAGACCCGGAAGCTTTCCGTGTTGCGACGGACGAAAACACACGGTGCTATTACGCGGAAACATTGCCGAACCCGAAGCTGAATGTCTTCCCCATCAAAGAAGTGGCTGACATTGGTCGTGAACTCGGCGTGCCGTTGATCATGGACAATACTGCGTGTCCTTTGCTTTGCCGTCCTTTCGATCATGGTGCGGCCATCGTTGTGTATTCAACAACCAAGTACCTTGGCGGACATGGCACATCTATCGGCGGGATGCTGGTCGATGGTGGTAATTTCGATTGGGAAGCTGGCGGTGATCGCTTTCCAACGTTGAACCACCCTGATGCGAGCTATCATGGGGCTGTATGGACCGAGGCTGTTAAGCCGTTGGGTCCAATTGCCTACATCATTCGCGCACGCGTCACGTTATTGCGTGATATGGGTGCCGCCATGAGCCCGATGAATGCATTCCAGTTCATTCAAGGCGTCGAGACTGTGCCGCTCCGTATTATCAAGCACAGTGAGAATTCAAATAAGGTTGCGGCGTTCCTCAACAGCCATACCAAAGTCGAGAACGTTATTCACCCATCATTACAGACGGGTGAAGCCGCGCGTCGTCGTGATGCTTACATGACGGGTATCCCTGGCTGCTACAGCGGTCTTTGTGGTTTTGAATTAAAAGGTGGCGTTGAGGCTGGTCGTGAATTTATTGATAGCCTCGAATTGCTCTATCATGTTGCGAACCTTGGTGATGCACGGTCTTTAGCAATTCATCCGGCATCAACAACGCACTCACAGCTGTCTGTTGAAGATCAGGCGGCTTCTGGCGTGACGCCTGGATATGTTCGTTTGTCGATTGGTATCGAGCATATCGACGATATCTTGAGCGATATCGGTCAGGCACTCGATAAGGTTTAAAGGGTTCGGTCTCGGGCTTCGGCTCGAGACTCCTCACCCGCAGTACAGGCACCCTCTCCCCAAGGAGAGGGTTTTTTCTTTATGCGTTGAAGTCGAGACCCCATGGACGGTAGCGCTCGGGGTCGTCGTACCACTTGTCACGGACCTTTACGAATAAGAACAAGTGCACCCGCGTCTCAAACATGTATTCGAGATCTTTACGGGATGCGCTACCAAGCTCTTTGATCCGTGCGCCCCTCTTGCCGAGCACAATCGCCTTTTGGCTGTCACGTTCAACATAGATGACTTGCTCAATCCGGATCGACTCGTCTTTTTGTTCGGTCCAGGTTTCGGTTTCAACGGTTGCTGCGTAAGGCAATTCCTGTTGAAGCTGGAGGTATAATTTTTCCCGTGTGACTTCGGCTGCGAGCATACGCGCAGGCATGTCACTGATCTGATCTTCCGGGAACAACCATGGTCCCGGCGTCATGCGTGCCGCACAAAAGGATAAAAGATCGGGAACGCCATCACCTGTCAGTGCAGAGATCATAAAGGTATCTGAAAACAAATCCATTTCGCCAAACTCTTGCGTCAAAGCCAGCAAATGAGCCTTTTCAGTATCATCAACTTTGTTCAAAACCAGAATAGGCGCAGGCGAACCGGGTCTGTCGGCTTTGCGTTTCTCAAGACCTTTAAGAATACGGCGTGTGTTGCTGTCGATTGTACCACGAACGGAATCGACGATGAGCAAGATCAGGTCTGCGTCCTGTGCCCCGCCCCATGCACTGGCAACCATGGCACGGTCCAGGCGACGACGTGGCTCAAAGATGCCCGGCGTGTCCACGAACAAAATCTGTGCACTGGCTTCAATGGCAATGCCGAGGACGCGCGTGCGGGTTGTTTGCACTTTTGGGGATACGATTGACACTTTGGCACCAACCGCACGATTGACGAGTGTCGATTTGCCTGCGTTTGGCGCGCCGAGAACGGCGACAAAGCCTGCGCTGATTTGCTCATCTTTGGCGGTCATTTTTCTTCCTTACTTATAATATTCAAAAGGGCTTCAGCGGCAGCTTGTTCAGCAGCGCGCTTGTTGCTTCCCTGCCCGCTTAACACGGGTTGTTTCTCGACTGTCACTTCGACACTAAAAACCGGTTGATGGTCAGGACCTTCTTGTCCAGTGATACGGTATGAAGGTAGCCCCAATCCGTGTCCCTGCGCCCATTCCTGCAACGTGGTTTTAGCATCTTTTGGCGGATGACGATTATAGCGCATCATCTCGGTCCAATTATTATGGACGAATGCCTTCGCAGCCTCGAGTCCGCCGTCCATATAAATTGCTGCGATAACGGCTTCGGTTGCGTCAGCAAGGAGTCCTGGGTTTTCGCGGCCACCCGTTAAGTGTTCACCGTTTGAAAGTGACAGATGTTTTGCGAGACCTATTTTGCCGGCAATGGTCGCAAGTGAGTCACGTTGCGCCAATGCCGTGAAACGATAGCTGATTTCACCTTCGGCTTCATCGAGGTAATTCTCAAGTAGCAACTCGGCCAGGATGAGTCCCAGAACCCGGTCACCAAGGAATTCCATCCGCTCATTTGATTTTAAACGCTGTTCCGTTGCGCTCGAATGAACCAATGCTTGGCGCAAAAGGTTCAAGTTTTTAAAGGTGTAACCAATTGCAGCCTGCAATGTGTCCAGCTTGGCGGTCATTCGATACCCGTAAAGAAGCGTGACGGACGTAATTTATCGAGCCAAGTCCATATCTTCCACGCGGTCCCGTCGATTGAGAAGAACAGGAATTCAGCACGACCAACGAAGTTCTCACGCGGCACAAAGCTAACGCCCGGGAACCGGGAGTCATTTGAGTTATCGCGGTTGTCACCCATCATAAAGTAATGTTTCTCAGGGACCGTGTAGATCGTTGTATTGTCGCTGCCGGGGTTGTCGTCTGATCTTTCAGCAATCAAATGTTCGCGCCCGTTCGGAAGCGTCTCAATATATTGATTGATGCGCGAAAACTGCCCAGGTGCATTTTCATATATATGATCTTCGATTTTGCGACGCTCAACGGGCTGACCATTGATGTGCAGAATACCGGCTTTAACCTGAATGCGGTCACCCGGCAGGCCAATAACGCGCTTGATGAAATCGGTAGAATTGTCACGAGGTAGCTTAAAGACAGCAACATCGCCGCGTTCAGGCTCTTCAAAAAATATACGATCTTCCGGGAGCAAAGGCAATCCAAACGGCAGTGAATAGCGGCTGTAGCCATATGCGGATTTAGAAACAAAAAGATAGTCGCCAACAAGAAGTGTCGGGATCATCGAACCTGAAGGGATTGAGAACGGCTCAAACGCAGCGACGCGAATAGATAAGGCGATTAAAATCGCGTAGAAAATCGTTTTTAAGGTCTCCGCCATGGAGTTCTCCCACTTCAGGTAATCCGACGCACTACATTGGCGTCCTCAGCGACGGGGTATGGCCTGTCAGAGTCCTACATGTCAAGGGATTGCGGGATATTTGCCCACCCAGATCAGGCACTGAGCCAATCATCAAGCGTCGGCTCAACACCTTCCCATGCCCGAAACCCGAGCGTAAGAGCGATAGATTGTGCGCCTTCGGTGACGCCAATCACTGTTGGAAACCCGGTAACCTGTGAGCGCTGGGCGTATTGAAAGTCAGCAAGTGTTTCCTGTTTTGTGGCGTCGTCTTCAAAGGCGATTTGGAAATCACCACGCGGCACGCCAACTTCATGTGCGAGGTCAGCCAAGACATTGGTGTCCGTTGTATCTTGGTTCTCGGCATAAAAAGCTTTGTGGAGACGGGCCAGCATTTTGGGCGCTAAGTCAGGCTCAATCCGGCGTAAGGTGACAACCGCCCGGCATGCCGGTTCCGTATCATAAGTGAAATCTCCACGATCAAAGAGCGCGTAATCAAATGGCTGTCCGGAAGCTTCGGCAACGTGATCCCAATGATTGCGTACATATGACTTATCTTGGTCAGTCATCACATGTTCCGTAAATGGACGTAGTCCCCCAACGAAAATTTGTAACTCGGCTTTATCTTTGGCTTTGGCATGGATTTTTTCCATGACGGGTGAAAACCCCCAGCACCAAGAGCACATCAGATCAGCAAAATTGAGGAGTGTTTTTTTCATGATACAACCTTTCTGCAGATAAGATAGTCGGCTTTTTTCGATCATGAAACCCTTGCTCTTATGGGTCTAGATCGCGAAAATACCGCCAATTACAATCAATGGATTTGAGATGAGATTATGACGTCACCGACACGAACATTCCCTTCGACACGGATGCGCCGCAATCGCCGTACACCTTGGCTTCGTAATCTTGTGCGCGAAAACACGCTGACACCTGCGGACTTCATCTGGCCGATCTTTGTTGTTGGGGGAACTGGCGAGCGTCAAACTGTCGTCTCAATGCCAGGTGTTGAACGACTGTCTGTTGATCTTGTTGTTCAAGCCGTTAAAGACGCCCACGACCTTGGCATTCCCATGGTCGCAATTTTTCCTTTCATTGAAGAAAATCTGAAGACACTGGATGCAGCTGAAGCATGGAATAATGACAATCTTGTCTGCCGTGCTGTCCGCGCCATCAAAGATGCCGTGCCGGATATTGGTGTGATGTGTGATGTCGCCCTTGATCCATTTAACTCGGACGGACATGACGGCATTGTTCAAGGTGAGAAAATACTCAATGACGAAACCGTTGAATTGCTGGTGAAGCAAAGCATCAATCAAGCCAATGCTGGATGTGATATAATTGCGCCGTCGGATATGATGGATGGTCGTATTCTTGCCCTCAGAAATGGGCTGGATACAACGGGATATGAAGACGTTGCGATCATGTCTTATGCGGCCAAATATGCATCCGGGTTTTACGGGCCTTTCCGTGACGCGGTCGGTTCTGGCGGCGCGCTAAAAGGCGATAAGAAAACCTATCAGATGGACCCGGCGAATACGGACGAAGCGATGCACGAAGTGAGCCTGGATATTTCCGAAGGCGCGGACATGGTCATGGTCAAGCCTGGCCTGCCCTACCTGGATATCGTCAGGCGCGTTAAAGATACATTCGCCATGCCGACCTTTGCCTACAACGTGTCGGGTGAGTACGCGATGTTGCGTGGAGCTGGCGATGCCGGCTGGCTGGATTACGATGTTGTGATGATGGAGACCCTGATGGGATTCAAACGTGCCGGTGCCGATGGTGTCCTGACGTATCACGCGATCGATGCCGCCAAAATCTTGAACGATTAATACGCTCGTTTATTTCAGATAAACAAAAAAACACCCCGCCACTTGGACGGGGTGAAGTATTTTGAGTGGACCATAAGTCCACGAGGGATAACCTAATTCTTATATTTCTGTATCTCGACACTACAGATTTTTTCCATATAGCTGTCGAGTTCACGCTTCACTATCGGTGCAAGGAAATACAATCCGAGAATGTTCGGAACGCAAATCAAGAACACGAGCGCATCTGAAATATCGAGAATTGGACCCAACTGAACAACACACCCCAATGCGACGAACACACAGAAGATGATCTTGTAAATCATTTGTCCGTTAGCACCCTCGCCAAACAGGTATGTCCAACCTTTTAAGCCATAGTATGACCATGAGATCATTGTCGAGAATGCGAACAGCATACCCGCAAAAGCCAGTGGAATTGGGAACCATGATATCTGCGATTCAAATGCCGCAGACGTCATCGCAATCCCTGTTAAATCTCCAGCAAAGCCAGGGTTAGCAACCGCAGTCGTTCCGATGACCATCGCCGTAATGGTACAAATAACAATGGTATCAATGAACGGCTCAAGTAAGGAAACCATGCCTTCGGTGACAGGTTCTTTGGTTCGCACGGCAGCGTGCGCGATTGAGGCAGAACCGATACCTGCTTCGTTCGAGAATACAGCGCGTTGGAAGCCGATAATCAGTGCGCCCAATGCGCCGCCTGCGACACCTTCACCGGTTAATGCACCACAGAAAAGATATTGCTGATGGCTTCTGGAATAGCAGAACCGTTCATGAAGATAATAATCAATGCAAAGAAGCAGTAGAAGATCGCCATAAAAGGAACAATTTTTTCCGTTACCCGTGCGATGGACTTAATACCACCAACGATAACGGCGAAGACAACGGCGGCCATGGCAATACCAACAAGCCAGCCCAGACTATCAAACAGGCCATTCGTGATGTTGTTAAGTTGCACATATGCCTGGTTGGATTGGAACATGTTGCCGATACCAAGGGCACCAATAAAGATACCAATGGCATAGAACGTTCCCATGAACTTACCAAAACCCTCCATCCCACACTCGGAAAACCCTTTGCGGAGATAGTACATCGGTCCACCAGACACAGACCCGTCTGGGTTTTCTGTCCGGTATTTGATGCCAAGGGTACACTCGACGAACTTGGTCGACATGCCGAGAAAGCCAGCCATGATCAGCCAGAATGTGGCCCCTGGGCCCACCGACTGTCACTGCGACTGCAACGCCACCGATATTACCAATGCTGACGGTACCGGAGACAGCGGTTGCGAGGGCCTGGAAGTGCGACACTTCACCAGAATCATTTGAATTGGCGTAATCACCGCGCACCAGTTGGATGGCATGTTTGAAGCCCCAAACGTTCACGAAGCCCATGCGGAACGTGAAGAATACGGCACCAATAACGAGCCATAATACGGACCACTGACAATTGAGCACCAAAGACCGGTATCTTGAAGAACACGATAGCGCCAATTGCAGACGCGATAGGTGCTGTTGCTTCGTTTATCGCTGCATCAATTCCAGCCGAGGCTGTTTCAGGTATCAGTGCAGCAAAGATCAAGACCAGAAAGAATTTGGTCATTGAGTTAATCCAATTAAATTTTGTCATGATGTTTCTCCTTTCTGAGCGCGTTACGGCACAACGGTCACAGGGACCGCTGAAATCTGAATTAATGAGGACGCAACGCTGCCAAAAAGAAGCAAACCAGCTTAAGATTGCCCTTTCCGACCAATGAATATTTGCAAGGTATCTGAATTTTTAGCCAATGCCGCAAGCGTTTCTGCGGGATGGCCGTGTTGGACGATCGTCTCGCACGCGACCCCGGCAGCTTCTACGGCAGCAGCTGCTGGTGCTAACATTGCTTGTTTTGCACGATCCAGTTCTTCTTCGCGGCGCTTGTGCCGCTCCGCTAACTCATATGGTGTATGAAAGCTGAATGGAGACCATTCGATAACGTGTGCAATTGTAATTGAATTATTGGTGTTTTTGGCAAGTGCTATTGCAGTATTA
This sequence comes from Rhodospirillaceae bacterium UBA4468, assembly GCA_002389385.1. Classification (GTDB taxonomy): domain Bacteria; phylum Pseudomonadota; class Alphaproteobacteria; order Rhodospirillales; family Casp-alpha2; genus UBA4479. The sequence goes on from DGOK01000089.1 coordinate 31,649, forward strand.
AGTGCACGTTCACTTCCTTCGCTGGCATCGACAGCAACTAAGAATTTTCCTGCCATATCTAAATCCCCTTAACGTTGTAAAAGTTAAGTCTCTGACATTGTCATCCTCCCCCTTAGTGCGCTCATCATTTGATTTATATGCTTACGACGAGTTGTATGCGCCAAAGACACAATAACCCTATTAGCTATATTGAGATTTATGATAGTGCCAAAAACATGGCTTTAATGCCGCCAAAACATCTGTTTAGTATAAGGTGAGACGTTTTATTTCATTAAAGAGATAAATTACCGGACTTTGATAAGCGAGTATAATTCAGGCGTTAATTCTCGAGCCAGTCTACAACCATTTTTACTTGATCTTGATCCATCAGCGCTGGCGCATGACCACAGTTTTTGATGGTCTTGACGGTTGCCCGTGGGCCTCGCGTAGACATTTCTGTGGCAGTTTCTGCGCTCAATAGGTCAGAGTTCTCACCGCGTAAAACCAAAACGGGGCATGAAATGCGGTCCCACACCGACCATAAATTGATGTCTTCAACAGGGCCTGCAGTGAACACGTCGGCGATCGCTGGGTCATAATGCAATTGAAACGCGCCCTCGCCATTTGGAATAGCACTGGTGGTGGCCAGGTGCTTCCATTCTTCGTCACTCAAATCGCCAAAGGGTGCATGAACATCACGCAGATAAGCCTCAACCATTTCCAGATCATGGAACGCCGGCGCAGCACCAACGTAGCGACTAATTCGAACAAGAGCGTCTTTTGATACGAGGGGGCCAATATCATTGATGACCAATTTGCGGATAGGTGTGCCCGACATTGATGCGAGCATCATGCCGATTAACCCACCCATCGATGTGCCAACCCAATTTACGCGCTCGGCACCAATATGTGCCATCAAGCCGGACATATCATTCATGTACGCGGGATAGTTATATTCACCTGGGTTTGCGAGCCAATCACTAGCGCCTCGCCCAGGAGCGTCTGGGCAGACCACGCGCCCATACTCAGAAAGTGCAGATGCCAATACATCGAAATCACGACCGGTACGGGTAAGCCCATGAACACAAACTGTGGCTTTGCGTTTTTTCTGCTGGCCCCAATCTGTGAAACCGACGCGGTGAAAACCACTTTGTCCTAGTGATAAAAAGCTACCTGCGCCAGAAGGTGTCGGGATCATGATTAAATAACTCCCTGCTCGCGGAGTTTGGATAATTCGCCTTCGTCCATTTCAAGCAGTTCCTGTAAAACTGAATCCGTATGCTCACCAATTGTTGGTGGTGCCATGCGCGCGGTGACGGGTGTGCCAGACATTTTGATGGGGCTATTGATCAAGGGCACATGAGCGCCGGTTACGGGTTGCTCCATCTCTATCTTCATGTCGCGGGCAAGGACGTGTTCGTTTGAGAACACCTGATCGAGTTTATAGATTGGGCCGCAGCTCACAGTGTTGGCTTCCAATTCTTTGAGCCAAAAATCCATCGGCTTTTGTTTTACAATGTCTTTGATAATCGGCACCAGCTGCTCGCGGTTTTTGAGGCGCGCACCGTTGGTCGCATAATCTGGGTTTGCAGGAAGCTCTTCGCATTCTGCAACTTTGCAGAAGCGCTGGAACTGACCATCATTACCAACAGCAAGAATGATTGCACCGTCTGAAGTCTCAAAGGCTTGATAAGGGACGATGTTTGGATGCGCATTGCCCAGACGAGGCGGATTGTTGCCGGTCGCGAGATAGTTCATGCCCATGATGGTCGTGAACGACACCATAACGTCGAGCATGCCAATATCGATGTGCTGACCTTCGCCGGTTATTTCGCGGTGGCGCAGTGCGGCATTAATAGAGACACCGGCATACATGCCTGCCATCAAGTCAGCCACGGGAATGGCAGCCTTCATCGGTTCGCCGTCAGGATCACCATTAAGGCTCATCAATCCACTCATACCCTGGATCAGGACATCATAACCCGGGCGCATGGCATACGGGCCAGTCTGTCCAAATCCTGTGATCGAGCAATAGATCAATCCAGGAAACTCGTCTTTGAGGTCATCATAGGAAAGACCGTATTTCTTTAGCCCGCCTGTCTTGAAGTTCTCAACCAGCACTTGCGACGTGCCAATCAATCGTTTGGCTAACGCTTGTCCTTCGGGTTTTGAAATGTCCAACGTCACCGAGCGCTTGTTCCGGTTGGCAGCACAGAAATAAGCGGCTTCTGAGGTATCGTTGCCTTCGTCGTCCTTGATGTAAGGCGGCGCGAAGTTGCGGGTATCGTCCCCTGCTCCGGCGCGTTCAATCTTGATCACATCAGCGCCTAAATCGCCCAGCATTTGCGTGCAGCTGGGGCCAGCTAGAATGCGGGTTAAATCAAAAACGCGAATACCTTCGAGTGGACCGGGCATAAAGTGACCTTTCTTGTGAGAATGACGTCCACAGTACTTACCTACGCACCCTCTCGCAATCAAGGCCCGACGCTGAAACTTTTTGTTGATGGAATGCTACAGGAGGCCTTGTGCAACGGCTGTTGGATAGGCTCTATAATGCCATGCGACAGACCTTATTAAGATTTTTATTGCTTGCCTTACTTGCTATTGCGATTTCAACGGGGGGACTTTACGCGTGGTTACGGACGTCCCTGCCCGATACGTCTGGCGAGATCGTCATGTCAGGTATAACTGCGCCTATAACAATTTCCAGGACCTTGCATGGTGCACCAACCATAGATGCAAGCACTCAGGAAGACGCGCACTTCGCCCTTGGGTTTGTGCATGCCCAGGACCGTCTTTGGCAAATGGAAGGCATGCGTCGTTTCGCATTGGGAGAATTGACAGAAGTGATCGGGGCTGAGACTCTACAAACTGATATCGCACAACGCCGGATCGGCTTTGGTCGTTTAGCGACAGCACAGTATGAAAGTCTTGATCGTAAAACGCGATCTGCGCTCATTTTATATGCGGATGGTGTGAATGCATACTTGAAATCTCGAGATGGCTCCTTTCCTATGGAATTCTCGTTGCTGGGCTTTGAGCCCGAGCCCTGGTTGCCTGAACATGGGTTGTTGTGGGGCCGTTTGATGGCCTATCAACTGAGTGCCCGCTGGCGCGATGATCTTGCACGCGAGGCACTGATTGATAGTGTTGGTATGGATAAAGTCCGCGAACTTTGGCCGTCTCTTAAACTAGGCGAGCAAGCGGCGTTTAAAGATACACCCCTGCCGCCACGTCAATTCGAGCCCCCACTTGGCGCGTCAAATGCGTGGGCGATTGTCGCATCTCGGAGCAATACGGGAGGTGCATTGTTAGCTGGTGATCCGCATCTCGGTCTGACAATTCCAGGCACATGGTATCTGGCCCGGATGCGGTTTGGTGATCAGGTGATTGAAGGCGCGACGGCGCCGGGGGTTCCTTTTGTCATTATTGGTCGGAACGCAAATGTCGCATGGAGCTTTACCAGCAACGAAGCGGACCTGCAGGACGTTGTCAGGGTTACCAACGCCGATATCACATCGAATGACCCCGAAGATATTCGTGTTAAGGGTGGTAATATTCATTCCATTCGCATCTTTTATAGCGGCGATGCACCTGTCATTGCAGGCGGCATGCTGGATCAGTCTGGTGATGATGGTTTGGCACTTATGTCGACAACACTTAAAACACAGGACAAAACGCCAGCTGCGTTTTACGGGTTAAATGAAGCACAAAATTTGAGCGATGCAATACGTGCATTGGACGATTTCCAGTCCCCGCTTATGAACGTCATTGTTGCGGATACCTCAGGACGCGTTGCGCGAACACATGCGGGTGATATTCCTTTGCGCAAAGGCATTCATGGCCGATTGCCGATGACGGCTTCGGATCTTAGGTGGGAACAAGTCCGCGCAAGCTCGGTATACCCTCCTGAAATTGATCCGGTATCAGGCGCTGTCGCCAATGCGAACGAACAAACCCCTGAGATGATCTTGAGTGAAGCTGAGCTTAGCGGCGATTGGGCGTCTCGTGCACGTGCTGACCGTCTTGATGCACTCCTGTCGGCGCAGCAAAAATTTGATCTGGATGCGATGGCTGAAATTCAGCATGATGTCATTGATGTCACTGGTGAAATCTGGAAATCAGTTATTGGCGAAGCTGTTGGTGATGGTCTCGTGCCGCATGCGCAGATATTGATGCAACGCTGGGACGGCACAACGCAAAGAGACGCTCCGCAACCGCTTATCTATGCCTCATGGTTGTCCGAAATGAATCGTGTGATGTTTTATGACGAGATGGATGATCGCTTTTTTGGCATGAAATTACCGGGTCCACGTCATTTGCTTGAGCTTTTGCGCGCTGAAAGTCCCTGGTGTGACGATGCAAAGACACCTGATGTTGAGACCTGCAAAGACTTGCCAAAACGAACTTTTGATATCGCCGTCAACAAGCTCTCGCTTGTATATGGAGACAATCCATCTGATTGGCGATGGAGTAGCGCGCATGAAGCGTTCTTTGCCAATGCGTTGCTGGGCCGACTGCCAACGGTGGGTGATTTCTTTAACCGTTACATTCAAACCGACGGTGGTGACCGGACGTTAAATCGAGGCGCAAGCCGAAGCGGTGCGGGAGTAAATGGCCTCTTCCCCCATGTCCATGGAGCTGGTTTCCGTGCCTTGCATGACATGGCGGGTGCGCCATCTCGTTACATGGTTGCCCCCGGCCAATCGGGAAATCCAATGTCATCGCACTATGATGATTTGATGGAGCTATGGCGCGATGGTCATACCATCACTTTCGACGACGTGACCCTCTCAATAATGGTTCTTTCGCCAATCAAGTAAGCTATAACGGTGACAGGCTAGGCTTTCGGGTGTATCACCCGGCTAAAAATATAATGGAGAGCAACGTGATTACAATTGATGATATTCGCACTGCAGCGGACTTGCTTAAAGGCCAGATACTAAGAACTCCGGCGATCAACTCGCCAGAACTGTCTAAGCTGACGGGTGCGGATGTTTATCTAAAGCTTGAGAACCAGCAGATTACAGGTTCATTTAAAACGCGCGGCTCATACGTGCGCATGGCGGCCTTGAGCGATGCAGAGCGTAAAGCGGGCGTAATTGCGGCGTCAGCTGGAAACCACGCTCAGGGGGTTGGGTATCATGCCGAACGCTTAAGGATTCCAGCAACCATCTATATGCCAGCCAACACGCCGTTCACCAAGGTGGCGCGTACCGAGGCGCTTGGTGCCAAAGTCATCCTTAAAGGTGAAAGTGTGGCTGAATCCCGTGTGCTTGCCGTAAAGGCGGCCGAAGCTGAAGGCAAGGCCTTCATACATCCATATGATGATCCGCACGTGATTGCGGGGCAAGGGACAGCAACGCTCGAATTCCTTGAAGACGTTCCAGATATGGATGCGGTTATAGTCCCGATTGGTGGCGGTGGTTTGGCGGCTGGATGTTGTATTGCAGCGCGCGCACATAACCCTGACCTTGAGATCATCGGCGCTCAGGCTGATGCATACCCTTCCATGTTTCAGGCTTTTAAAGGTGAGCCGCCGCATGGCAGCGGTGCGACGATTGCTGATGGTATTGCGGTCAAAGAGCCAGGCGATGTGACGACACCTATTCTAAAAGAGCATATGCCAACTGTTGAGGTGATCAATGAAGCGCTGATTGAGCGCGCAGTACAGATCATGGTTGATGTGCAGCGACTGATTGTTGAAGGCTCTGGTGCCGTTCCCCTCGCCGTCTTGCTTGATCAGCCCGAACGTTTCAAAGGCCGTAAAGTCGGCCTTATTGTGTCTGGGGGAAATATTGACTCCCGACTTTTATCATCCGTGATGATGCGCGGTTTGGTGCGCGAAGGTCGCCTTGCCAAGCTTCGGATATCCTTGATTGATATGCCCGGTGCTTTGGCCGCAGTCGCTGGAATTATTGGCAATAAGGGTGGCAATATTGTTGATGTTCTGCATCAACGGATGTTCCGAGACGTTCCTGTTAAAGAAGCTGACGTCGATATTGCTATTGAGACGATTGATGCGGGACACGTTCGTGAAATCATCGAAGCCCTTGAAGCTGACGGATTTGGTAATAGATTGCTATCGGACACGCGTATCTAGTCGCTTAGGGGCTTTGATCTGTATCTGGGTCATCTTTTTTTGGCGATCTTCTTTCAAGCCATCCAGCGAGTACCAGCACGAATAATGTGATGAGAGTGGTAATCACTGCGATTGCATAATAGCCACCACCACAAGCAAGTCCGATGCCCCCAGCTAACCATATGCCAGCACCTGTTGTGAGGCCCGTCACGTCTTTATTGCCCTGAATAATCGCCCCGGCACCAAGGAAGCCTATGCCGGTAATGATGCCCTGGAAGATGCGCGTCGGGTCAGGTGAAATACCTTTGGCATCTTTGAGTGGTCCCAAGGTAAATTCGATGGATATGAGAAAAAAGGCTGCAGACCCAAGACCAACAAGCATATGTTTCCGAAGGCCAGCCGGCTTGTTCTTGGACTCTCGTTCCCATCCGATAAGAGTGCCTAGAAATGTAGCGGCCAATAATCGGAGCAAAACAGTATCCAGAGACAGCTGCATACCCAAATTAATGCGAAGTGTTTCTAATAGATCATAAATTGGACTGGTTCCTTATTGCTTATAAAGGGCTAGGCCAATGACGGAGTAATGTATTCCATATTTGATCGATTTTTAATAGTGGCGTCACATGCGCCATATTAACAGTTGCGTTTGACGGCTGTCATCAACGATGACGATCTCATCTGGTTCGCCGCCCGGTACGGCAAAGCTATTCGATATAAAGCATGAGCCAGGCTTCATCTCTGCTTTAAGTTTCTCGCTTAAGCGAGCCATCGGCGCTGGGGATAGGAACGCATAAACGACATCGGCATCGGACACATCAGTATTCCAGATGCTCTCAAACCGTATGGTAGCATTTCTGTGTCCCATGATTATGTTGCGTGCTTTCGCTATGAGATATGAAAACGGTGCTGTTTCTACGCCGATAACATGTTTATTCGGCGCTTTGCCTGCGACGGCGCTGACGACATCGCCAAGGCCACATCCCAGATCAATGAATGTTGATCCATTTGTTTGCTCAAAAATTGCCGCGATAGCGTCCTGCGTGCGTCTGTTTGATAGATAAAGTGGCACCTGTTCTCGAACGCCATTGATATAGAATCCAGCTAACATCAGGACGATGGCGGGAAAAACCCAAATGGGTGGCTGATAGATTGGCACGAGCACGAGTGCTGGCGTTGCAATGAATGTTAAAACCAGCCAGGCCGTGCCAAGGTTTGAGAACCGCCCAATAGCCACGCCCCCTAATGCGGCAGAGAATCCAAGCCCAATGAGTGTTAAATGGGTCCGTGGAAATTCTAAAGGTGCGAACCCCCATATTCCAAGGGCGAGGCCTGCCATAAGCATTGATGTCGCGAGCGTTTTGAGAACAGGCCGGGCCGCTGGCCTGCTCATCCCTCTGTACCTAGTTCTGTTATCGCTCGGTACTGCCCACCCGCATAGATTAGTGGATTAATGTGGGGTTGCCACTTCGCATGCTGGACTAAACCAACAATAATCACATGATCGCCACCGGGGTGCACAGCGTGTGTTTTGCATTGAATGCTTGCCAAGGCACCGTCAATCAGCGGCAAACCAAGTTCGCCTTCAGAATAGGTAACTTGTTCAAAAGGTGGCAGTGGGCCTGGAAAGGCAAAAGCGTTGGATACATCGCCCTGCTCGCTTGAAAGTATGTTTACGGCAAAGGCGCCACCATCGGTATAATTTTGAAGATTGAACGTCGCATTATCCAAACAAATCAAAATCAACGGCGGGTCTAAAGACACAGACGAGAACGCGCTCACGGTAACACCAATTGGATTTTTGGCTGTATCACGTGCACTTACAACCGTTACGCCACTGGCAAAACGAGAGAGTACTTGGCGAAAGTCATCTGCTGAAACAATCATCTTGGGTGTTTAGCACGTAGAGTATGGGAATTGAAACGTCAGATCGTATGAAATTGAATGCTATGATTTGTCCCCAAGCACTTGAGTTTCAAACAAAACTGCTCTACGGCGAGAGGGGTGGGAATTTAAGCCCGCCCACATCTTCTGCGAGCGCATTGAAATTAAACGTGAGAGCCTGCTTAGATGTTTTCATCGTTGGTATTTTGTTGGTTATTGGTTGTGTGTTCGGTGGATACTCCGTTCACGGCGACTTGCGTATTCTTTGGCAACCAATTGAATATGTTGTTATTCTTGGTGGTGCGTTGGGTGCATTTATGGCGGGTAACCCTAAAAGGGTTGTTATCGCCTCATTTAAGTCCGTCGGAACGATGGTCAAAGGCCCAAAATACAAGAAGGAAGCTTACGTTGAACTGCTGACGTGTTTGTACAGCGTGTTCCGTCTGGCTAAAGCCAAAGGTGATCTCGCACTCGAGCAACATGTTGAAAAACCTCATGATAATAGCCTGTTTTCAACATTCCCTTTGTTCCAGCATGACCACTATGCGCTCGATTTCTTATGTGATTATCTTCGTCTTTTGACGCTGGGTGCCAGCAACCCGCACGAGATTGAAAATATCATGGATACGGAATTGGACGTTCATCACCACGATAAAGCCATGGTCTCTGGTGCCATGCGTAACATTGGTGAAGCCATTCCTGCCTTGGGTATTGTTGCTGCTGTTTTGGGTGTGATCGTGACTATGAGTTCGATTACGGAACCGCCAGAAGTTCTTGGTGGTCTGATTGGTGCAGCGCTTGTGGGTACGTTCTCAGGTATTTTGGTGGCGTACGGTTTCGTCCTGCCAATGGCTGGTAACCTGTATGCTGCGTACGGTGCGGAACATCACTACTTCGTTTGCATGAAAATGGGTCTAATGGGTCACATGCAGGGGTATGC
>DGOK01000128.1 GCA_002389385.1 Rhodospirillaceae bacterium UBA4468
CCACGGGTATCTCTACCCGCCGATCCTGCTTCTGAGCGGAAACACCAGGTCATCGCTGTGAAGCGCTTGGGAAGCTCCTCTTCATCAACAATATTATCTGCAATAATGTTGGTCAATGGAACTTCGGCTGTTGGGATAAGCCAGTACCCATCTGTTGTCTTGAATAGGTCTTCACCAAACTTTGGCAATTGCCCGGTGCCAAACATGGTCTTGTCATTGACCAGTGCGGGAGGATTGATTTCGGTATAGCCGAACTCACCCGTATTGTGATCAAGCATATATGCAGCCAAAGCACGCTCCATGCGAGCTAGTCCACCCGAAAGCATCACGAACCTGGCGCCGGCAAGCTTTGCAGCGATTTCAAAATCCATCATACCTAAGCTCTCGCCAAGATCGACATGATCCTTCGGCGTGAAATCAAATGCACGAGGCTCACCGATGCGACGGACTTCAACGTTGCAGTCTTCGGTTTTACCGTCTGGCACTTCATCAAAAGGCAAGTTAGGCAAGCCGGCCAATGCATCAGTTAATTTCGTAGATGCTTCGGATGCCTCAGCCTCAATAGCAACCTGAGCGTCCTTAGATTGCGAGACCTGCGCCATCACATCTGACGCATCTTCACCTTTGGATTTCAGCATACCAATTTGCTTGGAAAGCGAATTGCGTTCTGTCTGGAGCTCTTGCGCACGCGTCTGCGCATCACGCCTTGCCGCATCAAGCGCCAGTATAGCCGGTGACTGCGGATCTAAGCCGCGTCTTGCCATACCTGCATCGAATTCATCCGGATTATCTCTGATCCACTTAATATCAAACATCGGGAATGATCAGTCCTTGTTGTCATGTCAATTGAGGGCGCCGTCGCCAATTGGCGAACATAGACACCCAAACCTGATATTGAGTTAACATGAAATCTCGCGTCGAACACCCGTTTCGTGAAGAAACATCGTCATCCGTGCTTTCACAAAACGGGCAAGCGGCCTAAACGGGAATCTACTCGATATAACACGAGCGTCGACATCCCCGCGAACGCGGGGACCCAGCATGTATATTCATAGAACTAGGTTCCCGCTTTCGCGGGAATAACGAGAGAAAATAATGCGCACTTTACCACAAGCTATTTAGCTTTTCGCCTCAACGCTGACGGAGGCCGATTATATAGATCTCGGAAAGCCGCATTGAACCAACACAAACTGGAAAATCCGGATTGAAAAGCGATCTCGGTAATGGGGAGTTTCGTGTCATTCAACAAACGTTTAGCGCGCTGCAACCGGAACGTCATCGCAGTTTACAAGGGGCTCGCCCCCATGTGACGCTGAAATAAACGGGATAACTGTCGCGCTCCCATCCCAAGCTTTATTGCCAGCGATTCTGTCGTACCATTGTCCAGCGCCCCCTCTTCGATTAAACAAAGTGCTCGTTCCACTGTCGTTTTCGTGCCCTTCCATGCCGGAGAGAACGGCGCCGTTTCAGGACGGCAGCGTAAACATGGGCGAAAGCCCGCTTGCTCAGCTGCGGCAGCACTTTGGTAATATGTAACATTTTTAGATAAAGGCTGCTTTACAGGGCATACCGGGCGGTGTAAATCTTAGCCGTTTTGACAGCCGTAAAGAACATCCCGTCAAATGCCGGGTCTCGCTGATACCTTGCTGTTTCGCATGTTTCAAAATCAAGCATGTCTCAATTTACGAAATTGCAACGGCAAGGTCGAGGCACCTCAGATGATGACGTTCGATTCTGGGGAGTCGTCATTCGCTCAATAACGCTATATCAAGAGTCTCAATTCTAGGAATTCATGATGCGCATGACGGCTCGAGATTGGTTACTGCTTTGGGTGCTCTCCGTTCTTTGGGGTGGCGCATTCTTTCGCTGCCGTTGCAGTTAAAGAGGTCCCACCCCTGACACTTGTCCTGTGCCGCGTTGGCATTGCCGCGCTCATTCTATTCGTCTTCATCAAATTCAAAGGAGAGCAGATTCCACTTGGCTGGTCATTCCTGTCGATATTCATGATGATGGGGTTCTTTAACAACCTCATCCCGTTCAGCCTTCTATTTTGGGCGCAGACAGCCATACCGAGCGGCTTGGCATCCATTCTCAATGCAACAACGCCGATCTTCTCCATCGTTGTTGCGCATTTCCTGTTATCTGATGAGAAGATGGCGGCCAACAAGATAGCTGGTGCTGTTCTTGGATTTGCAGGGGTCGCGGTATTGTTTAGCGGTGATGCGTTATCAGGGGTAAGCATATCAACACTTGGTATTCTCGCCTGCCTCGGCGCCGCATTATCTTATGGTTTCGCGAGTGTGTTTGGTCGACGTTACAGAACACTTGGGATCACCCCAGTATTGGTGCGTTGGGTCAATTATCAGCAACAACGATCATGATGATCCCGATTGTCATGTTCTTTGATCAACCATGGACACTGACAATGCCCGGCACTGAAACGATTGGGGCGATTGTATCCCTAGCTGTTGCATCGACAGCGCTCGCATATCTGATCTATTTCCGGGTGCTCGTGTCAGCGGGTGCCGTGAATGCAGCATTGGTCACCCTTCTCGTCCCGCTTACTGCGATTTTTTTGGGCACAGTATTTCTAGATGAGGAATTGGCAGTCCGACATTACGTCGGCATGGCCTTGATTTTGGTCGGATTAATTGCGGTTGATGGACGATTAATGGCACGTATTAGAAACAAACCTGCACATTAAGTCGCCGTCCCATCATCTTCTTCATCATCAAGGCGTTGGGCACGTTTCTTTTCTGTCATGCGCGCCGCAATGATTGAGATTTCGTAGAGAATAATAATAGGAATAGCCAAACCGATCTGACTAACCGGATCGGGAGGCGTCAAAATAGCTGCTGCAATAAATGCACAAACAATTGCGTACTTGCGCTTTGCAGCCAAACCGTCAGCCGTAACAAGGCCCGCCCGCGCCATTAGTGTCAGGACGACCGGCAATTCGAAGCTAATACCGAATGCAAAAATCAACCGCATCACCAACGAGAGATATTCGTTAACTTTGGCTTCCAATTGGATCGCTAATTGGTCATCACCACCAACTGTTTCGAAGCCAATAAAGAACTCCCATGCGACCGGAAGGACATAATAATAAACCAGCGCGCCACCAGAAAAGAACAAGATCGGCGTCGCGACAAGGAACGGCAAGAATGCCGACTTCTCATGCTTATAAAGACCGGGTGCGATGAACATCCAGATTTGCGCTGCGATGAATGGGAAACCAATAAACATCGCTGCAAAGAAAGACACTTTAACGTAAGTGAAGAAGGCTTCATGCAGCGCCGTAAAGATCAATCGACGTTCACGGCCACTCTCATAGAAGACATCAGCAAGGGGTTGGACTAAAAACCCGTAAATCTGAGCAGAGAAGTAAAAGCAGATCATAAACAAAATGACGAGCGCTATGACCGACCATAACAAGCGCGTCCGAAGTTCAATCAGATGCTCAAGCAACGGCATTTTTGACTGATCGCCAATATTGTCGTCTTTTGCCACCGCTAAGCGTCCTTCTTGTCTTGATCGTTGACGGACGCAGGCTCTTTTGCCTTCTCAGGCGGAGGCTCGGCAACTGTCTCTGGTTCAGGCGGTGTAAACGTCATCGCTTCGTTGGGGTCAGGAAGCCCTACCTTGGCATCATCTTCGGCCTTGGCGTCTTCTTCGACTTTATTAATATCTTTCGAGAAATCTTCCGTGGCATTGGTAAGATCGCCTTCAAAGCTACGCATGTCATTCATTTCACGCGAAAGGTCGCCATCAGGATCAATTGAATTTTCAATGGATTTGCGGAGATCACCACCCGTTTGGGCCTCAATCTCATTACGCATATCAGCAAGCTCGGTTTCGCGGACAATGTCGTCCAGGCCACCTTGGAAATCACGCGCCATGCCTTTGACCTTGCGGATAGCACCGGTCACAGTTTTTAAAGCACGCGGTAAATCCTTAGGGCCGACAACAATCAGCGCCGCAACCGCAACAAGGAATAATTCCTGCCAGCCGATATCGAACATGGCGGTTGACCTCATCAAACACTAAACGAAAATGCCGGCCCACATAGGAGCCGGCGATGAATCAGCTACCGGCGGCTTTGTCTTTTTCTTCACCGCGCGCAGCAACAGTTTCTGCTGCGTCTGAATCGAGCTTTTTCTTCTCGGTTGTATCAGATTCTTCTTCGGTCCCAGCGTCCTCTTCCTTCATGCCTTTTTTGAAGGATTTCAGACCTTTACCGAAATCGCCCATAAGACGAGAGATTTTACCGCCACCACCAAAGAGCACCAAGACTACCACTAGAACGATAAGCCAATGCCAAATACTAAACGCGCCCATATGAAACTATCCCATTCGCTGTCTTATAAAATTTTCTATTGCCCAGTGCCGTTTTATCCAACAGCGCATTCCTTTTGAAACATGACAACGGCGCCCTTAAGCGCCGTCCCCTCCTGAGAGCCGTAGATTTGCGGTTAAGCCCCGATATTGCAAGGTTTTTATCGCTAAGCCAGTGCAATAGCAGTGTTGTACAGATCAGAGGTAAAAACAGTTACCCACGTCTATCATCAGGATCAAGCGGCTCGGCAGGTTCTTCATTAACCTCGCTCAATGCATCCTTGGGCAGAGTGTCCTCTTCATCACCGGTTTCATCGTCTTCTTCGTTCACGCCGAACATGTCCGCCGTGGCGCGGTAAGCATTGATTGCAGGCGATGCGTCAATCAAGCCAGCAGCCTTCAATTCGTCGACGCCAGGGAGCTCACGGATCGTCTCGAGACCAAAGTGATCAAGGAACGAGTCCGTTGTTCCCCATTGCAAAGGACGTCCAGGTGTCTGACGACGTCCACGAGGTTTGATCCATTCTTCCTCCATCAGCACGTCGAGCGTACCTTTGGAAATACTCACACCACGAATTTCCTCGATCTCAGCACGCGTTACAGGTTGGTGATACCCAACAATAGCAAGTGTTTCGATCGCTGCGCGGCTGAGTTTACGGGCAACTTCAACTTCTTTATTCAGGTAATCCGCTAATTCAGGAGATGTCCGGAATGCCCACGATGCCCCTGATCGTACAAGATTGACGCCACGATCCGCATAAATCAGACGCAGCGCCTTAAGCAGACCTTTAATATCCGCGTCCTCTGGTAACCGGTTCGCAAGAACGCGCTCAGTCAACGGTTCAGCAGATGCAAAGAGCAAAGCCTCCATGATCTTGAGATACTTATTCCAGGTCTCAGGATCGACGGTTGGCTCGTCGTCACCAGTGGCCTCAAAAGCGTCATCACCGTCTACATCATCGGCTTCAGCCTCAACGACCTCTTCGGTGTCATCAGCGTCCACATCAGCAGCTTCTGTCATACCCTCAGCTTCAGCCACTTCCATCTCGGCAGCTTCTTCTGTTTCCGTTTCGTGTGCAGCGGCTTCAGCTAATTCATCATCGTTCGCGTGTTCGACCATAGATGGTTCCATTAGTTATTCAGGCTCAGTAGAGGCCCTTGAATGTTGTTGTCCTTGTAAGAAGATAGGGCCAAACGATCCCGATTGACGGATCGAAACCTTACCTTCTTTCGCCATTTCCAAGCTTGCCGCAAACGTCGATGCCACGGCCGACCTTGTCAGCAACGCGCCCTTTAGATCATCTGGTAAAAACGACCAAAGGTTTTGCCAATCGGGCGTTCCACCAACCAACCTGCGCAACCGCATCAAGGCATCTTCAACTGTATAAATTTCGAAGACTTCGATTTGCATCGGCTCATGTGCATTTTTACGGCGTTGTTGATCACCATAGGCTTTCAACAGGTCGTACAACGTCGCATCAAGAATTTCGACTTCACGTGGTTTGAAGCGCTCGGGTTGTCCGCGCCCCATGAAATCCCTGCCGAGACGCAGGCGGTCGATAAGGGCTTGTCCAGAATTCTGCATCGCCTGCAAACGGCGTAATTGGTATTGCAGCGCCGAGGCCATCTCTTCGCCGCTTGGCTCTTCTTCGGTGGTCATATCAGGGAGCAGCAAGCGAGACTTCAAGAAGGCAAGCCAAGCCGCCATCACGAGGTAATCAGCAGCTAATTCAAGGTTATGCTTTCTGGCTTCTGCAACAAAGCCTAGATATTGATCGGCAAGCTGTAAGATTGAGATATGGACGAGATCAACCTTTTGATCTCGTGCCAGCTGCAATAACACATCAATCGGTCCTTCAAATCCATCAAGATCGACAACAAACGAGCCCACAACGGGGCCCGCATCGTCTTCAGTGTTGACGGGACTCAGGTCAAATTCTAAGATTTCGGCCATTACAGTCGGGTGCCTTTCATCAACCAAGCCCTACCAAGGCAAGTATCAGATCTTGGATATAGCTTGCCGGCGCGATGACTAGCCATCCAGAAACGTCTAAATCAAGCCCAATTATGCCACCGATCCACGGCAGTAAAAAGATGGCGCCAAGAATAATGAAAATACTGGTTCGTTCGAGCTTCACCAAATAACGCCCGATCGACCACGGTAACAAACCGACGGCGACCCGGCCACCATCTGAAGGCGGTATAGGTAACATATTAAATACTGCCAATAAGGCATTGATCCACAATGCATTTCCAAGATTATAGGCCACCCACTCGCGAACATCGCCGTCAAGATAGAACAAGCTATAAAATCCTGCCGCCGCAATCGTTGCCAAGATCAGGTTCATTGCTGGCCCAGCTGCAGCCACTAAAATCATATCCCGCCGCGGGCTATTGAGCCGACTAAAATTGACAGGAACGGGCTTTGCGAATCTGAACATCATCTTTCCCCCACTCGCCAGCAATAGCATGCATGGGATGATAATTGTGCCGTAAGGATCGATATGCCTGAGTGGATTGAATGAAACCCGTCCAAGCTCTTTGACTGTCGGGTCACCAAGTTTCATCGCGGCCCAGCCATGCGCCGCCTCGTGCAATGTGATCGCTAAAAGGATCGGTATCGCCCATACGGAGATCGTGTAACCAACAGTGATGTAATCAATATCCATAAACGTCCTTTAGGCGTGCTTAAGCCCAGTTTCGCCACTTGGCTGTCACGCGATCAAACATGACCTCAAGTGCATCGACATCAACATCAGATTTCGCAGGTTGATGGCTCTTCGCTTTTTTAAACCGCTCCAGAGCCTTCGCATCCAATTCAGGCAATTCTGCGGCGACAGTGATCATTTCGTTCAGCTCGCCATTACAATGCAAAACAGCGTCACATCCAGCATCGAGCGCACGGATAGAGTTTTCAGCAATACTGCCTGTTAGTGCCTTCATATTTACATCATCAGAAACCAAGAACCCCTGGAAGCCAATTTCATCACGAATAACGTCTGATATGACTGTCTTGGATAATGTCGCAGGTTGCTCAGCATCCAACGCTTCGTAAACAATATGCGCAGTCATGCCCCAGGGCGCGCCATTCAGGTTTTTAAACGGCGCAAAGTCGGTTTTACGCAAATCATCAATAGATGCGTCCACGCGGGGTAAGCTCAAGTGGCTATCCGCCATAGAACGCCCATGACCTGGAATATGTTTTATTACGGGCATGACCCCACCGAGCGCTAATCCTTCAATAACCGCTGCACCCAAAGTTGCGATGAGTTCGGGATCGTTCCCGAATGCACGGTTACCAATGATATCGTGCGCACCTAGTACGGGAACATCCAGTAACGGCAGGCAATTCACATCAATCCCTAGAGCAATCAGGTCTTCTGCAATCAATTGTGCATTGAGACGAGCGGCTTCGACGGCGACCGATAGATCTTCACCGGCGATCTTCGCAAACATGCCCTGAGCCGGGCGTTTTTTCCAATGTGGAGGGCCTAAGCGCTGAACCCGCCCCCCTTCCTGATCAATCATCACAGGCGCATCGTCTCTACCTACAGAGGCGCGTAATGCCTGAACCAATGATGCAACCTGGCCTGGAGACTTACAATTCCGCGCAAACAGGATAAACCCAAGAGGATTTGAGTCGGCAAAAAAAGCCGTTTCTTCTGCCGTCAGGGTTAATCCTGAACACCCAAAGATAACCGCTTTTGGGATCGATTGAGTGACAGCAGGCATTAAGCGCCAGGCTTTACGACCAGGCAGCCGAGTTTACGTTGCTTTAAACGCTCGCAAAGAGCCTTTGCTGAGGCAGAATTGACCAACGGCCCTGCACGCAATCTGTAGAAAACACCTTTGGTGCCACCAAGATCAATGCGCATAACCTGTAAGTTCAACTCGCCCAGCAGGTCAATGTGTCGACGGCGTAGGCGATCCCATTCTGACCGCACTGCGCTCTCAGTTCGAGACGCTGCCAGCTGAACACGATATGACTTTTCAAGATCGGTCGTCGGCGCTGCTGGTACGGGCGTCGCACGAGCTGTCTGTGTTGCTTTCGGCTCAGGTGCCTTAGGTGGTGCGACAGCCTGTGGTGCCGCTTTAGGCACGGGTGGTGGCGCTGGTGCAGCGATAATGGGCGCTGGTGCAGGCGAAGCTGTGGCATTCTTCTGAGGTGCTGGTGCAGGCGCTGGTGGCGCCATCTTAGTAACATCCTCAGCGCTCGGCAGTGATGGTGTTAGGCGTACAGGCGCTGAAGGATTTACGTCGGCAGTACCGCGCGGCGCGTTTGCACTCGCCACTTCACTTGCTTTAGGTACGCTACGTTTAAGAACTTCATCAACGGCAACGGGCTTTTCAGGTGACGGCAGCAATCTCTCAACACGCGGCTGGGCACTCGACCCATCAACAACCCCATAGACGAGGCGGCCCTGGTTCGGCACTTGCATACCACCCGGGCTTTCTGGGCGAATTTTAATAGGTGCAGGGTCTACTGCAATAACAGGTACATCACTTTCCGCCGCACCAAACATAGTCATGACACGATCGCCGAAACCCATCCAAAGGCCGGCCAGCAAAATAACCACACAGACAAGTATACCAAGAACCTTGAGCGTTGATCCACCGCCACGCGCGGTATCTCCAACGTCATCATCTGGTTCGTTGTTCATTGGGTCGCTTGCCGACACTTTCATGCCAGAATCTGCGGACAGCGCCATCGTGCACACTCCTTGATCGTCAATCGGCAGTCACTCGCCGAATCGCTAGTATTATAGTATCTTTAAAGGTCGTGAGTAACAGGCGTATGCGCCTTCATGCAAGGGATTGCTGCCTAAACGGCCATCCCGGTCCAAATAGCAGGCCCATAAACGAATAGCACACATACAAAAACGGCACCGCAAACATGCGATGCCGTCTCTGATATCTAAGCCACTCGAAAACACGCGTCGAGTCGCAGGGCAAAATACCTTAAAATTCAGCCTGCTTAGTTACCAAACAGACCTTTAATTTTCTTCGTCGCATCATCAACGGTTCCAGAAGCCGCATCACCTGCAGCACCGGCACCCGACGTTACACCTTCAAGAGCCTTCTTGGCCTGGTCAGTTGCGCCCTTGGCAAGCCCATCCAGATCAAGCGTACCAATCGATGACGTAATACCTGTGGTCATGCTATCGATGACCTTTTGAATAACTTCAGCAGGTGTCGCCCCGCCTGAGTCCTTGCCAATGTCCGTCAATGTGATGGTTGGCAATTTGGACCCTATCTCTTTTCCACCAAGGAAATCAGCAGAAACAGCGACTTCACCGCCGGTAATGACTAATTTTTTTAATGATCACTTTCTTCTCTTCACCACCCGATGATGAAGGAGAGCCACCGGCACCAAATTTCTTAGCGTATGTATCGACGTTCTTTTGGATCGCATCAACATTAGCGTTCCCTTCGAAAAGCTCATACGTCACCTTTGGATTGGTGATCATCACAGATTTGATCAGGATCGTATCAGAATTGATGCTGGCAGGATCAATTTGCACAGCAATCGAGCCCAACTTAAACGCGCTCTCTGTAGCAAATCCATTTGGATTACCGACAATAAAACCGTTGAGCCCAGCTTTGCCCGATATAATATCAAGATCGACGCTATCTAATGAAACTGTAGCTTGCGTCGCATCAGAACCGTAATCTTCAATTGCCGCTTTGATAATGCTGCCCAGATTGGAAAACATAAAATAGCCACCAACAACAGCAAGCAAGACAACGACAGCCAAGCCAATAAGAATTTTCTTCATAATACTATCACCTAAACACCCCAAATTAACCCGAATTTGTAAACCGGATAATTATGCTGGCAACTGATGACGTCCAGAAATTTCTTGTGACAAATAGTGACGCTCTAGGACGTGCGAGATTGCAGATCAAAAAGGCGGCGATGCTCATCGAGCGCCAAACGGTCTGTCATATCCGCAATATAATCGCAGACAAGCTCAGC
Source organism: Rhodospirillaceae bacterium UBA4468 (assembly GCA_002389385.1). GTDB lineage: Bacteria > Pseudomonadota > Alphaproteobacteria > Rhodospirillales > Casp-alpha2 > UBA4479. The sequence goes on from DGOK01000128.1 coordinate 10,313, forward strand.
TGTCTCTCGTGATCCGGGTTTGCCTGCTTGCACCCGCCATTCTGTTGGCAGGCATTCAGGCTCAGCCAACAAGAGCTGAAAAAGGTCCTTAACGACCCGACGTCCCTTGGATGTCATACGGTTTAGCTTGTAATGACGGTACATATTCTCGAACAAAAACGATTTCAGCGCTTTGTCGTTGGCACGCATATTTTCTGAGAACTGTGCCACAGGCTCATTGAGTGCACGAATATCCGCCGCAGTAGCAGGCGAAGCGGCATCAATTCGTGACTGCGTCACTCGCAATAAATCCTGAACCATGGCACCAATCAGACGGCGCACGGACTCGTGGATGGTTCGGGACATGTCCAGATCGGGATAAAGCTTACGCACCTCATGGAACACCGGCCCGACCAAAGGCACATCCACCAGATCATCAATCGTGAACAACCCTGCCCTGAGACCGTCATCAATATCGTGGTTATTATAGGCAATATCGTCGGCAATCGCAGCAACCTGCGCCTCTGCGCTTGCATAGGTCGAAAGCTCAAGGTCCTGTGATGAGACATAATCGAGGATACCACGGGGGAGATCTTCTTCGCGCACACCCTCTTTCACCAAAGGACCATTGTGCTTCACGACACCCTCAAGCGTTTCCCATGTCAGGTTAAGCCCATCAAAATCAGCATAGCGTGCTTCAAGCTTGGTGACGACGCGAAGCGATTGCGCGTTATGATCAAACCCACCAAAAGGTGCCATCATCTCTTTTAAAGCATCTTCGCCAGCATGACCAAAAGGCGGATGACCTAAGTCATGGGCCAGTGCCAAGGTTTCGCCCAAGTCTTCGTTCAAACCCAGGTACCGACAAACGGACCGGGCGATCTGCGAGACCTCAAGACTATGGGTCAATCGGGTACGATATGAATCGCCCTCATGATTGACGAATACTTGAGTTTTATATTCAAGACGACGGAACGCTGCCGAGTGGATAATCCGGTCGCGGTCGCGCTGAAATGCCCCCCGCGTCTTGCTTTCAGGTTCATCATGTAAGCGGCCACGACTATCGGCCGAGCGACACGCATATGGTTTCATCGCCGGGCGCTCAACTGGCATTGGGTCTACGAGTAAAGTTTCATCCATCCCTCAACGTAACCGACGCCAAAGCGACGGGCAATGAAGGATAAAGGATAGTTACACAATAACTCTTTGGTTGTATTTTTAATATTTATATTATATAATAGTGCAAGATATTAGGTCATATTCCGAGCCGGAGCCGGGGCTGTCATGATAAAGTCGCTGGTTAGGACATAAATCACCGGAACCATTCCAACTATCAGAAGCTGCGCATAGGCGTGACTTTGACAGCATTGAAAGACGGCATCCCTGGACTTTGAAGTCCCTGCGCACGCCCTCAAACGTTGTGCTGATTTTCGAACATATCAGGCGTTTAAAAGAACAAGCACAGATATATCGTGAGCTTGAAGCTATGCCTTCAGTACCTTGGATAAAGGGAGTTGGAAAATTCGGACCTAAATACGAGAGCGTCTACCTTACGCAGCGTATGTCAGACAGTCGCAAAATTGAGAGTGTAAATGATGCCCACCAGGAGCCGGGCAACACTGACGAACTAGATAACGACGTTTTTGAGAAAGAGATTGCGGATACCCCATGCCCTTTGGCGTGGGTAAGCCCGTGTTCGAAATCAGGTTCGTTCGAGGGGTGCGCCCGTGATGCGTGTCATCTCTTGAGCGATTGTTTTCATCGATAACTCAGGAGACCGAAATGATCGGTATGTTTAATCTCAATCAAACTCTGGCCAGCAATAGTGCGGCCGACCCAGACGACACATTGAATACCAAGCGCGCCCTTGGTTCGCTTGGATACTATGAAGCTCCCTCGTTTGGCATGACAGAATACCCTGACGAAGAACTTTTCAACGGCATCAAGACGTTTCAAAAAGATAATGGCCTGACCAAAGACGGTGTCATAAAACCTGCAGGAGAAACCGCAACCCAACTGGACAAAACATTGGCGGCAAGACGAACGGCCAATAATCCGTTGCGTACCGACAATGCGGATAACATAGAACAGGACGCCATAGCTTGGTCTGAGCCCTTTCCTAAAAAGCCGAAGGCATCAGCACCTGCACCTGCATCGGCATCAGCAAAGACCGCGTTCACCCCCCTGCCCCCGAAACCGTTGAAAAAAGCCGTTGGCCTCAAGCAGCCGAATCGTGTCGATGATGTTGGCACCGCGATTGGTTAACTTGTCGCAAAGGGCATTTATGCACTCCGGAACCGTCAACAGGATGCCGTGGTCAAAAATGTCGGGCTGGAGAATGCCATCAAGGTGTTTCAAACCCAGAACGCGTTGACCGTTGACGGGGTTATGAAACCGGGTGGCGAGACGGATACAGCATTGCGCCAATCCCTTGATGCCCGAGCACAACAGCTGACCTCCGAAACACTAAGTGACCCCGGCCAAGACGACCCGGATGAGCCAACGACACCGCCCGACCCGGGTCAGGATGATCCAGAAGAACCAGATGATATCACGCCAAAACCACCGGGGGATCAGCATCCACCATAGAAACTGGAGAAACCGGGTGAGGACGATGGTAAGAAAAACCCCTATAGCGGTCCATGCGGGAGCTTGTATGCAAAACTTTATGCTGCCAGTCAGGCATTAAATGATGCCAATAGTGCATATTCCGAAGCAGAGCAAAATGTCAGGCTTACTGAAGAGAAAATTCAGGCTCTTAAAGATGAGTTCTTAATAGCCCAATCGGACAATATTAAACTCCCAGATCGCGCCAACAACGACACGTTCAAGAAGCCAGGTCAAAAACCTAAAGGTAAATCGAGCTCTAAAATTATTGATATAGCTGTGAACGTCATAAATCGGGGAGAAAAGTACAATCAGTACAAGCAAAAACTTGCAAAATTAAATGCTGAATTTAAGCACTTTAAAGCTTTGAAAGCAGAAATGAAAACCGCAATGGAAAAAGCACAAAAGGAATACGATGATGCACTAAAAGATTGGAAAAACTGCAAGAGAGATAATTAGAAGAACAAACCTTATCGGTAGTAAAAATCAGGTTCGTGCGGATAACGCCCTTCCGTTAAAATCTTATCCGCCCAAGTGCGGTCCTGCTCGGATACTTGCTGTTCGATGCGGGACAGCCACGGTGTCAAATCAAAACTAAATTGCTCGCCACGTTTTAGCTAATAATACGCAGCACCCAAGTCCTTCTCGAGTGCGTGTCCGGTGAGGTGACGCTCAAGGAGTTGTTGCAGCGCAGGCTCGAACCCTTTGTCGGCAGTTTCGGATAAACGATATTTTCCCGTCAACGGGTTATATGATTTTGATTCAGGATTAAAATAATTTTTTAATGCATAATCATACTCTGCTGGCGCTTATTCTTTCTTTATTGCAACATACTCTAATGTCCGTTTAACCCGTTTATGGCTTTCATGCAGGCTCATATCTTCTTCAATTTTTGATTGTGCCCACACATAATCCCCATCGCTGTGCCAAATATGATCACCCCAGTCGATGGCACGTTGAAAAAGGTCTGTGAAATCCTTATTACATCCCTGCGCAATCGCCCAATCCAAATTCTCACTAACTCTATCAAGACGCTTTTCTAGTACAAACATTCTGAGACCGTTGACCGCTTCAATAGGATCAGGATCCAAATAAGTTCCCATAAAATCATTATAGGCACTCGTTAAAGAGAAATCTGGCACGTCGACCTCGTTATACGGGTTAGATTTCAATAACTCAGGAGAAAAATCGTCGCCATAGTCGAAAGGTTCCGCGCCTGGTGGATAGACATAATTGTCATCAGCCATCGCGCCAAAAGCGCTGACACACGTCAAAAGAGCCACAATACCTATACGTGCAATTAATTTTATCATCACCACCATCATACCTTTTCTAACTTCTCCGCCAATAGCTTCATTGATGGCTATGAAAGGTCCAGATGCAGAATTTGGCGGCAGGTGAAATTTGATGACCTAAAACGTGCGATTGACAGCGAAATCTAGTAGACTACATATAATTATATCGCCTAAGCAGGACTTGGCGCGATAATAATGCTGGGCACTTGAGCAATTTCGATCATGTTTGGATCATCGTCATTGCTCTTGCTGAATGATAGTACCGCAAAACCACTTTCGAAAATGTAATCATTTTCTCAGGTTTTGCTCTAGGAGTTGAATATGCCGGACGGAACACAAACAACTGAGCAAAATCTGGTTGTATCAGATACAGCGGCGGCACGGATTGCCAAGCTGCGCGAGATTCAAGGAAATGATGGATTGATGCTGCGTGTCACCGTCAATGGCGGTGGTTGCTCTGGCTTTCAGTATGCCTTTGACCTAGTCGATAAAACCAACGAAGACGACGTGACGTTTGAACACAATGGCATGGCCGTTGTAACCGACGGAGTCTCGCTTGGGTTCTTGGACGGCTGCAAAGTTGAATTTAAGGATGAGCTTGGTGCTGCATTCTTCCAGATCGACAATCCGAATGCGACGTCCAGCTGTGGCTGCGGCGCATCCTTCTCTGTCTAACTCGGACATCTGATTTATGACTGTCATCGCCACATGGAATGTAAATTCCATCAAAGCCCGCCTGCCCCGTGTTCTGGAATGGCTGGAGAAATTCTCTCCCGACGTTGCACTGTTGCAGGAATTGAAAACCACCGACGATACTTTTCCGCGCATGGAAATCGAAGCCTCTGGCTATCATGTCGAAACTGTCGGTCAAAAGACCTATAACGGGGTCGCGATCCTCTCCAAGCAGCCCATAGAAATACACCATCGCCGCCTACCGGGTGACGAAGATGATGAACAGGCACGCTATATTGAAGCCGACACATGTGGCTTTCGTGTCGCAGCGATTTATTTACCGAACGGTAACCCGACACGCGACGAGAATGGCGGCGACCACGAGAAATTCACCTATAAACTTGGCTGGATGGACCGCCTTGTTGCACATGCAGAAGACTTACTAAGCCAGAACATCCCTGTTATCCTTGGTGGTGATTACAACATCATTCCAAACGACGATGATGTCTATGATCCGGTTGCCTTCGCTGATGACGCCCTATGCCGTCCCGAAAGCCGCGCCCGGTTCCGCCAAATCCTCAACATGGGATACACCGAAGCCTTCCGCACCATGGTTTCTGACCCTCACCTGTATTCCTATTGGGATTATCAGCGCGGGGCATGGCAAAAAGATAATGGCGTGCGCATTGACCATTTATTATTATCCCCCGAGGCCGCTGATCTGTTAGAGTCTGTTGGCATTGATAAGACGCCGCGCGGCAAAGAAAAGCCGTCTGACCACACACCCGTGTGGGGCAAATTCTCTTAACGTGTGCAATTAATAAGCCAGCATAACAGGCAATTCATTCATTTTTTTGTGGTGGAGAAAACTCATGAGCAATCCAATTTCCAGTGTCGATCCCGATGGCCTTCTTGAATATTCGGTCGTATTTACGGACCGCTCTCTGAACCATATGTCTGGCTCATTCCAAGATGTCATGCGCGATATCTCAGGCACCCTCAAAAAAGTCTACAACGCAGAAGCCACGGCAATCATCCCTGGCGGCGGCACATACGGGATGGAAGCGGTTGCCCGACAATTTGCTACTGACAAGAAATGCCTCGTCGTCCGTAATGGCTGGTTTAGTTATCGTTGGAGCCAGATATTTGAAGCCGGGAAGATTCCTTCTGCCGAGATCGTCCATAAAGCACGTCTTGTTGAGCAAGGTAACCAAGCGGCATTTGCCCCCGCCCCTATTGATGAGGTTGTTGCCTCTATTCGCGCGGAAAAGCCTGACCTCGTATTTGCGGCACACGTAGAAACCGCCGCCGGAATTATCCTACCTGACGATTATATCAAAGCTATGGCTGAAGCCTTGCATGAAGTCGGCGGCATGCTTGTCCTCGATTGCATTGCATCCGGAACGGTCTGGGTCGACATGAAATCTGTTGGTGCCGATGTTCTCATCAGCGCACCACAGAAGGGCTGGAGTTCAACACCTTGCGGTGGCTTGGTGATGTTCAGCGCCAATGCCCGCGAACGCATCGATGCGACAACAAGCTCAAGCTTTGCCTGTGATCTCAAAAAATGGATGCAGATCATGGAAGCGTATGAAAATGGCGGCCATGCCTATCACGCAACGATGCCAACAGACGCGTTGACGAAATTACGCGACGTTATGAAGGAAACCAAAGCCTACGGGCTCGACAAGGTTTATGCCGAACAGTGGGAGCTTGGCAAACAAGTCCGTGCCCTGACACTCAGCAAAGGTTTCAGAAGTGTCGCCGCCGAAGGCTTTCAGGCACCAAGTGTTGTTGTGAGTTACACGGACAACGCCGACATTCAAAACGGAAAGAAGTTTGCACAGCTAGGTATGCAAATCGCTGGGGGTGTCCCCCTCATGTGTGACGAGCCAGAAGATTTCAAAACCTTCCGCCTCGGGTTGTTCGGCCTTGATAAGCTGCACAACATTGATCGCACAGTGAAGAACCTTGCGGATGTACTCAATAAATTATCTTGATGGGGTGGCGTAGGAAG
>DGOK01000005.1 GCA_002389385.1 Rhodospirillaceae bacterium UBA4468
TGCGACGCGGCGCTCTTCAGCGACGAGGACATTAAACGTCCGGCTTGCTGCACCGGTATCCATCCATTCCAGAACGATCCCGGCATCTTTGAGCCCTTGGCGTAGTCCCTTTGGTATAGGAACGAATCTCTCACCACAGCCGACTAAAAGGATATCGACATCATCTGTTGCATCGATGACCGGCTTTAGAGACTCTAGAGTGATATCTTCAATAGATGTTGCGGCCCACAACTGTGTCTCTTCAAGAAACACAAGAATGCTGCTCTCATAGGTGATGCCTGACACCTTAAAGTGGCCATCACCATAGAACTGGATGAGTTGGCGATCTTTTGGAACAACAATGTTTATATCAAGAGACATGGCGTTAATCGCTGACAGCCTTACTGTGCTTCCTCAATGATTTCCGGATCATCATCACCGGCGATGCCACCACGTGCCCGGTCATCGAGACCAAAGTATATCAATAATGGTACGGCAAGGCAGATCGAGGAATAAGTACCGATGATCACACCCCAGATCATTGCAAAGCTAAAGTCACGAATAACTTCGCCACCTAAGAAGAACAATGCCAGCAATGCCAGAAGTGTCGTTAAAGAAGTGATTACAGTACGTGAAAGCGTCCTGTTGATCGCCAGGTTTAATAGATCCGGCAAATCCATCTTTTTGTATTTACGAAGCTTCTCACGCACCCGGTCATAGACCACAACGGTATCGTTGATTGAGTAACCGGCAATGGTCAGCACGGCCGCCACTGTCGATAGATTAAACTCGAATCCAAGCAGTGCGAAAATACCGATAGTTGTCACAACATCGTGCACAAGGGCACACACGGCGCCAACGCCAAACTGCCATTCAAACCGGAACCAGATGTATACAAGGATTGCTAGAATCGCGAGCGATACAGCCATCAAGCCATCTCGCAAAAGTTCTTGCGAGACTTGCGGTCCTACAACTTCGGTTCGACGATATGTAACCCCCTCACCAAGCGCAGCCTTTACCGTGTTCACAGCTTCCTGTTGAGCTTTTTCGCCGCCGTCTTGGCGTGGAATACGGATCAACACGTCCGTTGGCTCACCGAATTCCTGGAGCGACACCTCACCAAGGCCAATGTTGTTCAACTGACCGCGCATCTTACCGATGTCAGCAGCCTCTGGCGTACGGACTTCGATCAGAATGCCGCCTTTGAAATCGATACCAAAGTTAAGCCCTTTGGTAAAAACCATACCAATTGAGGCAATCACAAGTATGAACGAGAAAACAAAGAAGAGTTTCCGCTTTGGTATAAAAGCGAGATCGATGTCAGCGGGGATCAGATTTAGTGGCTTCATATCATTTCCCCTAAAGCGGTAATGTGTCTGGGCGCTTGGCACGAAGCCATGTCACCACAAACAAACGGGTCAGCATAATCGCTGTAAACATCGACGTTACAATTCCAATCGCCAGCGTCACGGAGAAACCTTTAATCGGGCCTGAGCCAAACGAGAACAATAAGATCGCAGCGATCAACGTCGTCAAGTTTGAGTCAATGATTGTCGTCAGAGCGCGACTATAACCAGCATCCACAGCCGCAATTGGATTGCGGCCAAGACGAACTTCTTCGCGAATACGCTCAAATATCAGAACATTGGCATCAACAGCCATACCGATTGTCAGCACGATCCCAGCGATACCCGGCAAGGTTAGCGTGGCTTGTAGCATCGACAACATACCAAGGATCAGAAAAATATTCGCCATCAATGCTAAGTCCGCATAAATCCCAAATCGTCCGTAAGCAATGGCCATAAAGATGATCACAGCAATCAAACCAACCAGACAAGCGATCTCACCGGCTGCAATTGAGTCAGCACCAAGGCCTGGCCCAACAGTACGCTCTTCAAGGATTGTCAAAGGCGCTGGCAATGCGCCGGCACGGAGCAGCAATGACAAATCCTGTGTGTTCTGAACTGAGAAGTTACCCGAGATTTGCCCGGCGCCACCAAGGATAGGTTCCTGGATCACCGGTGCCGAGAGGACTTGTCCATCCAGTACAATCGCAAAAGGACGACGTACGTTGTCAGTTGTAATCTTTCCAAACTTTTTCGCACCTAATGTATCGAAGCGGAACGACACAACAGGTTGATTATCACGGCCATCAAAACTTGGTTGCGCATCAACGAGGTTTTCACCACTCACCGCGACACGTTTTTTGACAAGAATAGCGTTGAGATTGCCTGGGCCTGATGCACCCTCGATCATCGGCAACAACATAGACCCTGGAGGCACGCGGCCTGCTAATGCTTCTTCAACTGAATTTTGGATATCAACTAGGTGAAAAGACATCTTAGCAGTCTGGCCAAGCAAGTCCTTCACACGCTCAGGGTCATCAATGCCAGGCAATTGCACAATAATGCGATCATCACCTTGGCGTTGAATGGTCGGTTCGCGCACGCCTGTTTCGTCAATACGACGACGGATAATTTCAATAGACTGCTGAACCGCAGATACCCGGCGTTCAATTTTTTGAGCTTCCGTCATCTCGATGATAATGCGATCGCCTTCAACGCTGATTTCCGCACCAGCATCGACACCACGCAATAACTCAAGAGCCTTTTCCCGGTCTGCCGCATCAGGAATCGTGACACCTACGCTGGTCTCGGTTTTACTGAGAGAACGGTATCGAATGCGTTCACTCCGCAGTTCGTCTCGTGCAGAGCCAACCAAAGCTTCAAGATACTCGTCAATAACCGCCTGAACCTCGACTTCGAGTAAAAGGTGCGAACCACCCCTAAGGTCCAAACCTAAGTTTACCTGTTGATTAGGTAACCAGCTTGGGAGCTGTTCTGTCACATCTTTTGGAGCGAAGTTTGGTGCAGCAAATGCGAGACCTATGAAGCAGATCAGCGCAACAAGCACCTTCTTCCATGTCGGAAAATTGACCATGAGATATCCTGATTAACCTTGGCGTCAGTCTTTTTTATCTGCGTCTTTTGTAGCTTTATCATGAGATGCATCATCTTTACCGGATGCATCATCTTTCTGATCCGCCTCAGGCTCAGTTGCGGTAGGTGCAGACGATTTTTTTTGTCCACCACCAAACAAACTACCTAACAGACCTTTTGGCTTGTCGTTAGTGTCGTTTGCAGCCGCTTTGCCACCAACTGGATCCGTGCGATTGATAACACCAGAAATAGTTGAGCGTTGAACTTTGACTTTTACGTCTTTCGCAATCTCGACCGTCAGTTCGGTTTCGTTGTCGACTTTTGTAACCGTTCCGATGATACCGCCACCAGTAACGACTTTGTCGCCACGACGAATACCCTCAAGGGTTTCGCGATGTTGCTTCATTTTCTTCTGCTGAGGCCTGATGAGCAAAAAATAGAATACAATAAAGATAAGAATGAGCGGGAGGAATGCCTGGAATGCATCGCCACCACCTGCTCCTGCTGCCTGCGCATATGCCGGTGAAATAAACATCGATTAAACTCCTCAAAACACGTTAGCCAAAGCTCTTTCGCTTAGGCTGTAAAAGCTGCCGGACTATACCGTTCATCGCCGGAGTTGCAACAGCTTCTGAGCCTAAATGCAATCATGCACGTCATCGTGATTGACGCCTCGCGATCACACGTTTACCTTCCGCGCCCATGATTGACCAAGACACCAAAGATTTGTTGGCAAGGATCGCGGGCGCACTTGAGCGCATGGCACCTGAGCCAGAGCCCGAAATCAGGATCACTGAGGCGGACGCCTTTGTCTGGCATGCCGGTGGCCAAAGGCTAGAGCCTGTACCCAACATAAATCGGGTTGATATCGCGCTATTGCAAGGCATTAGCCGCCAACAAGACCAGCTAATTGACAACACCAAGCGCTTTACCAACGGCTTCCCTGCCAACAACGCCTTATTGTGGGGCGCACGTGGCACGGGCAAGTCATCTTTGGTCAAAGCTGTACATGCGCTGATTAATAAAGAGAATCCTGGGTCGTTGGCGCTGATTGAAATACATCGCGAAGACATCCCTTCTCTGCCTACGCTATTAACTAAATTACGCAGTGAAGAGCGTCGCTGTCTGATATTCTGCGATGATCTCTCGTTTGATGGCGAAGATGAAGCGTATAAATCGCTTAAAGCTGTTCTAGATGGTGGTGTTGAAGGTCGTCCAGAGAACGTTATTTTCTATGCAACGTCGAACCGTCGCCACCTAATGCCACGCGATATGATCGAGAATGAACGTTCAAGTGCAATCAATCCTTCAGAAGCTACCGAAGAAAAAGTCTCACTTTCAGACCGGTTTGGTTTGTGGCTTGGATTCCACAACGTTGATCAGAATACCTATTTCGAAATTATCGAAGGGTATGCGAAGCATTACGGGTTGAATGACCCGTCTGTTGATTTACGCGCAGAGGCGAACGAATGGTCTGTGACACGCGGTGCACGTTCAGGCCGTGTGGCATGGCAGTATATACAGGACCTCGCCGGTCGCCTTGGCAAAACCCTAGACTAAACCTCAACTCGAGCGAGTTAAGTACTTCTTTGGATCTTGCGGGCGACGCCCTTTGCGGACTTCAAAATGCAGTTGTGGTCGCGAAACACTTCCAGATGAGCCGACAGTGGCGATCTTTTGGCCACGTTTGACCTTTTGGCCTCGCTGCACAATCAAGTCTTCATTATGTGCGTAGGCTGTCACATAGCCATCTGCGTGCTTGATCAGTAGCAAGTTTCCAAAGCCACGAATTTCATTTCCAGCATAGGCAACGACGCCGTTCTCAGCCGCACGAACGGGCGTTCCTCTGTTGGCTTTAATGTTGATACCATCGTTCCGGAGTCCGCCATCCTTAACGCCAAAACTTGAAAGCAATGGTCCCTTAACAGGCCATACGAACCCCTTTCCTGTCCGTGCAGGTGGTGGTGACACAGGCACAGAAGGTTTTCTGGGCGGAATAACAGCAATCTTTCCAGCAGAACTAACTGATACAGCAACTCGTTTTGTCGTTCTGGGTGGTGCAGCGGGCCGAACAACAGTTGGGGACGTCTTTGCCTTTGCCGCTAATCTTGGTGCTGGTCTAGCAGATGATGCCGCTTTGGCTGGGGCAGCCTTCGCAATAACTTCAGGGGCAGGAATAACCAATATCTCGCCCAACTTAATTGTGTAAGGCGCACCAATGTCATTCAAGCGTGCTAACTCATAAACACCTACATCAAATTTCTGTGCCACGGAATACAGCGTATCGCCTTCGGTGACTTTGTGCTGCGCACCGCGCGGCAACAGGATGCGTTGACCAACGCGCAGCAAATATGGCGCACGTAAATCGTTGGCACGAATGATTGCTGGTACAGGGACCCGGTGACGACGTGACAGCTCGTAAACCGTATCACCTCGGCCAACAGTCACTGCTGAGGCATTGACGAAAGATGGCGCACTCACACGGCTCGCATTCGGCCGTGAAACGTTTCCGGTCCTGCTTGCTTCAACTGCTCGAGATTGTTGTGAGGGCGTATTAATATCACGTGGCGGTGCAGAAGATGGGAACTGCACACCACCGCAACCAGCAATGCCCAACACGCCAATAACAACAATTGCACCTGCTTGCTTCACACCATTTCCTCGTCGCTGATAAGTGGTACAAATCGCACCAAACCTAAGTCTTCAGTTTCGATGTCATCTTCTGTCTTCCGAATTCGAAGCAAATGCTGATCACGTTCATTGAGACCAACGGGGACAACCATAATGCCACCGACGTCCAACTGAGATAACAACACATGCGGCACATCGATTGCCGCTGCGGTTACAATAATACGACTGAATGGTGCCTGCTCAGACCACCCCATGGATCCGTCACCACATCGTGTCACGACGTTCCGAAATTTCAGGACTTCAAAACGTTGCTCAGCTTCGAGGTGCAAAGGCTTATGGCGTTCGATCGTGTAAACACGTCGACATAGTGGCGCCAAGATCGCGGTTTGATATCCAGACCCGGTGCCAATTTCAAGAACTTTAACGCGATCATTAAGTTCCAATGCCTGCGTCATCGTCGCAACAACACTTGGTTGAGAAATAGTTTGGTGCTGACCTATTGGTAAAGGCGTGTTCTCGTAAGACCGATTACGAAAAGCCTCAGGCACAAACAATTCACGCGGGGTCGCATACATTGTCGCAAGCACAGCTTCGTCTGTGATGCCGTCATTAATCAACGCAGCGCGCAGCGTATCCGCATCACGCTTTTCGACAATCATTTCATTTTGCCTTTGAGTGTTTTGAGTATGGAACTGTGCGTTAGATCGAGCGCCAATGGCGTCACAGCAATAGCCCCATCGTTTACAGCCGCAAGATCACTGCCCTTAAGGAATTTCTGCTCATCGCGCTGCGGACCGATCCAAAAGTATTCATCTCCACGAGGATCAACGCCGCGCGTTAGCTCGCCACCAATCTTACGGCGACCCTGACGGCAAACTTCTATACCAGTCACTTTTGCCGCTGTCCGGTCTGGGAAGTTCACATTCATGAAAATTCCCTTAGGCCAGCCGGCACTCAGCAATTGCTTTAAAACTTTCGGCATCCAGGTCTTAGCCGTCGCCCACTTTACCTTATGGCGATCTTCATAGACCTGACTGAGAGCGATTGAAGGAATGCCTAACAAGGCCCCTTCCATCGCAGCCGCAACTGTGCCGGAATACGTAACGTCTTCACCTAGATTACCCCCTCTATTGATTCCAGATAAAATCAGATCAGGCGGACCGTCTTTCATCACTTCATTCACACCCAGCAGTACCGCATCTGTCGGCGTACCATCTACGGCGTAACGATGATCCGAAATGTGACGGATGCGCAGAGGTCTCCGTAATGTCAGCGAATGACTGGTTGCAGATTGTTCTGTTTCCGGTGCGACAACCCATAGCTCGCCAACCAAAGGTCGGATCGCATCTTCAAGGGTTTTCAAGCCGGGTGCATGAATGCCATCGTCATTCGATAAGAGCACACGTGCTTTCTTGAGATTCATACCTGCATCAGCCATTCGCTTTAAGTACCTTCAATCCGCCCATGTAGGGCTG
>DGOK01000124.1 GCA_002389385.1 Rhodospirillaceae bacterium UBA4468
GGTGCATTTAAGAGTGGGACCTTCAATGATGTTGATCATATGAAACTAAATGTATTGCTGATAAATAATGGAGATCTCACTTTCTGAGATGCCACGCAGGAAACGGGGACGGCCTCCAAACAGAATACATTCCATACGACTTTTGTAGATCTGGATAATGACGGTGATCAGGATATTGTCCTGGCGCAGAATACTGGTGAAGTTGAGATTTTTGAGCGGACAGCTGATGCGACTTTTAAATCGGTCGTAACGAATACAGGTTATGGGTTTTGGATGGGGCTCGCGATCGGTGATTACGGTCAAGATGGTGATCAGGATATCTTTGTTTCTAACGCGGGTACATCCATCCCTGATTTTCTAACGACCGGTGATATTCAGGATAATCAAAGGCATGAAACCCGATGGATTTTGATGCGGAACGAAGGTGGGATGAAGTTCTCGAACCTAACCGAAGATCAAAACCTTTATGGGTATGGATTTGCCTGGGGTGCTCAGTTTGAAGACCTCAACCTAGATGGTGAAGTCGACCTTCTTGTCGCGCAGAATTATGTCAAACGGCCTCTATACAAATAGGGACCTCTTCCAGGCAAGGCGCTTTTGCAAATCAATGCGCCTGAAGGCGAAGCGTTTTATCGAGTGCAAGGATTAGGGTTGGAAAACAAACACTTTGGACAATCGCCGCTGATCGTTGATCTTGACAGCGATGGCCGTGCAGATGTGCTATGGCTGAATATGGTGGGACCGCTTAAGGTGTTCTTGAACCGTTCAGAAGGGAACTTTCTTACTGTTAAAGTCCCTGATCGTGTTGATACGTTAGGTGCAACAGTGAGGGTAACGCTCAAAGGCGGTAAAACTCTTAGCCGCCAAGTTATCGCTTCAACCGGTCTCATGACCGAACCGACGCCAGACGTGCACTTTGGCCTAGGCCAGGTCAGTGAGATTGAAATCGTTGAGATGATCACGCTCAATGGGGCTCGAGCAGAAATTCTATCGCCAGCAATCAATGGGACGATAACGCTTAATCCATAAGGGACAATACTCTGGCTTAGAGGCCTTAGCCGTGATGCCCAGAAATTGGGCCCTCTTTGAATAAGTTCTCTTTAAGTTCTTTGGCAAAGTCTTTGTTATTACGGCAAAGCCATTCAAGGACCATGCACGCATGTTGCATTTCTTCGCGCATATTGTGAAGCAGGATTTCCTTTAGTTCTTCGTCATCGCAATCATCTGCGCGCTGCCGATACCAATCAACGGCTTCCATCTCTTCCATCAATGAGACGATGGCATGGTGCATATGGAGTGTGTCTTTGCTTAATCGTTCGGGTGGTGCATGTAGGCTATCACTGGCCATGGGTCGGTTCTCCTCATAAACCTATAGTCAATCCTCCTATAGTGTGGTGACCAGATTTCCGTCCTGCAACCGCCTGCCATGATCAAAAATTAAAATCTGGATATGATGATTAGGCTGTTAAAACAGCGTTGAGCCTAGGGCTTTGATATGATTGGTGCCACTTTGCTATGACGCCACGAACATCTGCAACCGTAAGGCCATCATAAGCCAACAACGTGTGCATTACAGGATCGTTCAACAGTTCACTAAGCGTTGGTTCTAGGCCGGGTGTGTCTGGAAAAGGGTATCGACGTTTCATGGATGCCTCCTGAAAGTGACTAAGTATACGTAACGATGCCTTATATGATCTACAAAGATGGCATGAGTGTGACGATAGCGTGACTAACTTTTGACCATTTCCTGTAGCTGCTGAATGACATAGGATTTGTTAAACGTCTGGAGGGCACATGGAAGATAAACACAAAAAGTATCTGCCGAGATCAGGTGCGGATATTCCCCGTTTCGCAGGTATTCCTACATTCATGCGGTTACCACATGTTGATATGAAGACGGCCATGAGCGAAGTGGATGTCGGTATGATTGGTGTGCCATGGGATGGCGGGACCACGAACCGTGCGGGTGCGCGGCATGGGCCAAGGCAAATGCGAGATCAATCAACGATGATGCGGAATGTCCATCACGTGACCGGGACCATGCCGTTTCACAGCGCGAGCTGCTCGGACTTGGGTGATGTGCCTGTGAACCCCGTTGACTTGATGGATACCATTGAGCGCGTTGGTGAATTTTATATGGAACTCCATAAAGCGGGCGTTATTCCTCTGACAGCAGGTGGCGATCATTTGATTGCTTTGCCAATCATGCGGGGCATTGCTGGCGAACAACCCATGGGCATGGTGCATTTTGATGCGCATACGGATACCTGGGATCGATACTTTGGTGGCCATAAATATACGCACGGCACACCATTCCGTCGTGCCATTTAAGAAGGTCTATTGGACCCAAAGCGGACGATACAGATCGGCATTCGTGGTGCTTTGTATACGCCAGAAGATAAAGATTGGGGATTGGCTCAGGGTATTCGGGTTATTGAGATTGAAGAGTATTTTGATCTTGGTCCGGATAAGGTCGCCGAAGAAGCACGCAAAATTGTGGGCGATGGGCCGACGTATATCAGCTTTGACGTGGATGGGCTGGATCCGGTTTATGCGCCCGGTACCGGCACGCCTGAAATTGGTGGTTTCTCAACACATGATGCACAACGGATGCTGCGGGGGCTTGGTGGATTAAATATTATTGGCGGCGATGTGGTCGAGGTCGCCCCACCATTTGATATGTCAGGCAATACAGCGTTGGTCGGAGTGACAATGATGTTTGAGATCTTATATTTGATCGCTGAATGCGTCACCAAGAACGGGCGAAAATAATACTTTATTGATATCGTTTGTATGTACTTTAGAAATTAGCTGTGTGGGGTGAGTTGTATTTGTGCTGCGCCAAGAATGCGTCCGGTTTTGACAGACTGAACAAGGATTGCACATCCGTCATGGCCTGCCATTTCGATATCTTTCTCGGTTACGATTAATGATACAGCATCACCGGACCACGTGCCGACCTGGGCCATATCTCGAACAACATTGTAATGTGCGAGCTTGCGACCAGAATTCTCGCCGCGTGTGACATCATTCTCATGGCGCGCATCACAGGCGGCGACGAATATCTTCGCCTCTTCACCTTCAAACGTCCCGCCGGGGATTTCAACCTGTAGGCCATTTGCAGAATGCGTGACATCGACGTCTAGGCGTTTGGCACCCAGAGTATCACTTATAAGTTTTTCAACAGATTGCTGATTAGAACCGGTGGTATGCGACATACCTTGAACAACCATTTGCGGTGTATAGACATAACCCATACCTAATTTACGCGCATAATGGCGTTGCCGGGTTGTGTTATCAGCAGATGCAAACGGATCTTTCCAACCAATGTAATCCCAGTAATCCACATGCAGTGATAAGGCTAAAATGTCATCACGTTCTGCAAGCTTGCCGAGGAAATCATCTGCTGGCGGGCAAGATGAGCAGCCTTGGCTTGTATAAAGTTCGACGACGGTGATTTTGTTGCCAGCGTGCGACACCGAAGCGGCGACACATAGCACGAAGGCGAACAGGATACGGGTTGCTGTTGTTTTCATGCTTTTTTGATAGCGGACAATGATCCTCTCACTCAAATCATATCCAAGTGATAGGGGGACATTTCTTTATATAAGCAAATCCTCTATCACTCATCGCATGTCAGATATTTTTCCTATTGAGGTTGATGGATTACTGCTTACGAAAGCAGTGATATCAATCGGCATCGTTGTGGCTTTGTCTCTCATTGCCGAACGTGTGGGGCCGAGGGCCGCGGGTTTGCTGACGGGACTGCCATTGGGTGGTGGCATGGTGATTATCTTCACCGGGGCTGAACAGGGCACTGCGTTTGCGACCGAAGCGGCGGCACATATGGTCCCTGGCTTTGTGACAACGCTGACATTTATTTATCTCTATGGGATTGTTTCTGTGTGCCAACAGTTAGGTGGTATCAAGGCCATTGGTATGCCCCTGCTTGTGGCAAACTTAGGTTATGCAATTGTTGCCTGGCTGGTTAGCATCATATCGCTTGGGGTTCTTATATCGATCCCATTGGTAATTGCAGGCATGATTTTAACATCTCGTGCGATGATAAATTTACCGAACACGCCGATCTTGGCACGAGTGCGGTTTGGTTGGCGGGTCTTAATGTTTCGAGCCGGTATGGCGACGTCGACAATTCTTTTGATCACAGCCATTGCTGGAAATATAGGTGCGCAGTGGACAGGTATTTTGACTGCGTATCCAATGACCTTATTGCCACTCATCCTTGTTATACATATTACGTATAGCGCAAATGAGATTGCTGCAGTCCTTAAGCATGTGCCAATGGGACTTGGTGGGGTAATCTCGTTTTGTATATCCGCAACATACAGCCTGCCCGCATTAGGTTTAGGGTGGGGCACGGCATTTGCTTATCTTGTCGCGTTTACATACTTGCTGGGATATTCAACGCTTAGTCAGCTCTGGCGAAAGAATAAATCAATCTAGCCTGGATAAACCCAGGTTTCCGTTAATTCTATAAATTTACTCTTTCAACACTATTCCATCATATAACAAACCTATACGTGACGATTTTCGTCCGTATATGTACGCAAAAAAGGAGTGTATAGAGATGACTGCAACCAAGAGCATTGTTGCAACGTCTGTGTTGTCAGCCGTAATTGTCTTAGGGGTAGCTGTACCGCTGTCCTATCTTGGCTATCAAAAACTTGAGCCACTTCTTAGCCAGCAAAAGTCTGAAGTGCCGAGTGTTTTTATCGAATTAAAAGCTGAGGTTATTAAAAAAAATTCAGACAGCGACTGATAAATCTCGCGAAGCTCTGCAAATACAATTAATGGAACAGAATGCTGCACAAAAAGCGGCTTTAGTTGAGTTTACAAAAACCATCGAGCAAGTTAAGACACAGCAAGATCAACTTGTCGCAGGTGTTGAGAAGATGGAATCGGAAAATGCTGGTAAAGTACGATCTGGTATTC
>DGOK01000098.1 GCA_002389385.1 Rhodospirillaceae bacterium UBA4468
AGCGTCATCGAGCGGGTTGGCTTCATTCAGCATGCGTTGCTCGATAGATACATACCCGTCATAGCTAATTTCGTTGAGCATCTCACCAAACGCTGCGTGATCTATTGTCCCACTCGAACCAAGCACAGCGAGGCCAGGTTCATTAGCATGAAAATGTACGAGCATAGAAGAAACTGCGCGGAATGTTTCAATCGTGGCTTCGTTATTTTCGATGAGGGCCTTGGCGTCGAGTTGTACGCGTAATGCTGGATGATTGATCTCATTCGCTATATTGAAACTTTCGATCGCTGAATTAATAAAATCAGTATCGTTAGGCCCTAAGGGCTCAAAACAGAAACATGTACCATGGTCTGCAATGCGCTCACAAAGCTCAGAAAAAAAGGCAACAGCTTCTGAGTAAGCTTGTTCAAGTGGAAGGTCCCCTCTGCGCCTGCCGCCACCGTATATTAATGTCCGTCCACCGAGGTCACGACATACCTTGGATAGGTGCTCAAGAAAATCCAAACTATGAGCCCGTGCTTCAGGTTCCTTGAAGAGGCCGAGCTCAGGATGATCGAAAAATAGCGAATGGAGCCCGACAGTCTGTAAGCCTGAGCGTTCGATATCCCGTCGATATGCAGCAACTGCATTGTTGTCGAGGCCGTGCCACGTATCATGCCAGCGTCGACTGGGTGCGATTTCTAGCCCACTAATGCCTATTGCACCAAGGCGCTCAAGCTTGGCTGCATGGTCGTAAGAAGTAAGCGCGATATTGGAGATGGCGTACTTGATCATTCGGGTTTCTTAAGTTGTTCATGACTTAGATCAGAGGAGGGTTCTTTGTTGAGATACCCCAAGCGATGCCACACAACTTTTTTATCGCGGTTACGATGATGCCAAAATGGTGCCTTGAGATCGTAGTAAATCTGGCTCCATTCACAAACACCATTCTCAAAAATTGCATCATCTGTATGCCAAGGGTACTCCTCAAAATTTGAGATTTTGAAGCGCCTGTTGCAACAATAAAAAGCTGTTTTGGCAGCTGGATTTTGGCGTAAAATATCGAAATATTGCGAAACGAATGATAAATCCATTTCTTGCATTGAAACAATATTCACGGCGAGCCCGATGGGCGCTTCAGCGAGCAGCCCGCTGTTGTCAGCCTGCACACCAATGACCTTAATATTGTTATCAGAAAGAGCATCAACAAGTTCTTTTTTATTACTTGCCAGGGCGATAGTAACATCAGGAAAAGCTTTGCGAATGTAAAGTAAATCAAGACAAAGAGGTTTTGTAAGATTGGCGAGAATTACTTTACGCTCGGGCGATGCCTCTAAAAATAAAGAGCCCATGGTGCCAAAGCCATCGCCAATGACTAAGTTCACATCGCCTGGCCCTTTAAGTTCTATGTGCTGAAGGATCATAGCTAGCGTTAAACTATGCCTAAGGAAATCAAGATTAAATAGGCGTCCTTGCCGAGCTGCGATTCGCCGACCTTGCTTTTCGCATTCTGCTGAAAATTGATACTTATCTCCCAGTCTTCGCATGGGTGTTTGCATTAGTCGGTGCATGAAGCGTCTTAAAGCTGAGCGAGCTTTAGGTGCTGATCCGAGAGTTGAGTTGCCGTGGATAAGCCCATCCATATCTATTGAAAACTCGCGGATATGATATTCCCAATAGACTGAGCGGCTTTCTTCTTCTTCATCGCCCTGGTCAAACAAATACCGGATGGCAATATCGTCTTTTTTTATCATGTAAGGGGCTTCTTATGTTGGCCCGATTTGGGGTTGGATCCCCACTTCGGAGCGGTTGTTTCTTCAATAAGGCCTTGGCAAACTGGAGCCATCATGCGCGCAATCAGCATATTTCCTGCGGCAGAGAGGTGACCGCCGTATTTGTCATTGATAAACATTGTATTCATTTCTGTCGTGTCCAATAGCGCCGAAGCAGCGTCGACAACAGTGACTTGTTCTGACACGTCTTGCAAAAAAGTGCTGTAGTAATGATCTCCATTTTTAATGTGTTCTATATCCATATGTTGTGGAACCATCAGGAGTACAGGCTTGGCATCTCGCTCATTGCAGAACGTGGAAAACCGCTGAACGAGGGCTTCAAACAGTGCCTTTGATTCTGGTTGGTGATACAGAGAACAATTCATATCAATGTTCCGCCGCATGATTTTAATAAATGCCGCGTCTCGTGTTCGCCCAATACGATCGGTAAAAGCAGCCCACATTAGCGGCAATGTTCGTTTGAAGTTACGAAATATCGAAAGGCAAAAAGGGAAAGACAGAATATCCCGTTTGAATTTTGTATCATAGAAATAATCTGAAGCCGAGAGCTTTGGAAGATGAATATTAAGCCGATTAAATTCAGCAACATTGTTAATGAGGTTAGGTTTAATGTGGAGTTCACCTTCTGCTAATACAAAGCGAGGCTTAAAGGCAAAGGTGTTCCCATATTCGCTATAATGTTTCCAATAAGCATGTATTCGAGACATGGTTTCCGGCACAACACACATAATGACGACTGAAGCCGGATGGTCCGCAAACTCGCGTTCAAGACGAAGCAACGCCTGATCGAAACCATAATTTCCGACACCATAATTTCCGATATTTATGCCAAGCTTGTGAGATAGGTAATTTACCCAGGTCTCGTCGTCATTTACTTGTCGTGCGAAGGCATATGAGTCTCCATAGACGAGTATTTCAGCTGGTTGATTCTCAAACCCTGGATTGAAGCGTGCCCCTGAAGGACCAATTCGATAGGATATTTCGGCGTTGTCCTTCCCTTTTTCTGTACCTAAGGAGTTAGGCTTTCGTATCCAGCCAAGTTCAGGATCCCACCCGTGTTCGATAAAAGAGGCAAGTCCTTTAGGGTCAAGACGAGGATGTGCATCACGACCTACAATCAGCCAAGGACAAGAATGACGTAACCAAAAAATACCAGAAGCAAGGATGCCTTCTGCGACGGCCATCATAATAATAGTGGTTGTTAGAATAGTAATGGCCATCAATTCAGTTTAGGGAGCATACTCAGGATATACTTTAGGTTGGTTTCGACGCCATCGGTTTGCTGGCTTTCGTTAATTTCGAGGTCTGCTGCTGTTGGTTTGGGAAAAGGTATATCGACACCAACCACGTTCTTGATTTCACCAGAAGCAGCTCCTGCATAGAGGCCCTTAACGTCGCGACGCATTAATGTGTCAAGTGGGATATTAAGAAAAATTTCGTAGTATTCATCAAAGGTTTCTCGGTTCCATGCTTGCCATTTAGGAAATATAGAAAGTACTGAGGCGATCACGTGAATACCCTGGCGGTCTAGCATATGGCACATGTGCGAAATGCGTTCGGCGTTCTTGCGCCTTCCTTCTATTGTATGGTCTGCGTCGTTGCGAAACACCTCACGGAATTCATCTCCGTCGAGATAGATAAGATGTCGCGTCTCAGGTTTCAACTTCTCGTAAAGTGCTGAGGCCAGCGTTGTTTTACCGACGCCAGACATGCCAATGAACCAGATTATCATGTTTCTACTCTGCTTTACTTTCTTTTGGTGTTGTTGATGGACGCAAAGCATCGATTGCATCTTTGCCAATAGCGCCAAACGATTTGATGATACGGTCAGACGAAATTTCTGGAATAGCTGCTAGTCGCTCTGCGACATAACGCTCTAGTTTGGGCAGCGCAGGATGATCTGGCCGATATAGATTGGAAAGTTCATCTGGATCATTTGTGATATCGAATAGTTCCAGGCCTTCGGGGCTAAACCTGTCTGTTGTGTCTCGGTGTTCTTTCCAAAGAAACTTGTGTTGTTTTGTACGCACAGCGATATAGGGCGGACGACTATCGAATAGACAATTTCCACTGTGAAATGCCTCAGCCAGAACGTGACTGCGTTCAGAAACTTTGGGCGAAGTTACAGAGGCTCCCTGCCAAGCAGTTGGCCTATCAACGCCTACGAGATCGGCTATAGTTGGCGCCAAATCCATAGTTGTCGTTAAGCCGTGAACTTGTTGAGACTTAATTCCGGGCCCGGCAAATAACATTGGTACACGGATGTTGTGTTCGTACATTCTAAAATGATGTGAGATATCTCCATGTTCTCCCAATTCTTCCCCATGATCGCCTGTGAGCACAATCAACGTTTTATCTGTAAGACCGCGTAACTTCAGCCCAGTGTAAAGTCGACAGATCTGTTGATCGACATATCGGACTGCCGCATCATAGAGTGCCCCCCAAGCAGCCCAGTCATCATCCGTTTTTGGCGCCCCAGCAACTGCAACGGCAGGGTCAATCTTGGCTGGATAACCGAGTGGAGAAAGGTAATCATTAATTTTAGAGGCCCAAGCGGGGCCTGCGCCAGGGCAATATGGAACATGTGTGTCAAGGAAATGGGTCCATATGAAAAAGGGGCGACTGGAATCCCGGTCATCAATGGTGTTTAGTATACGATTTGTGAGTGCATGACCGTCTATGTAACGTTTAGAACGGTATTCGGCGACCCGGTTGTAGTTGTGGTTTAATAATTTGGCAAATGCAGAAAACAATCGTTGGAAACCAAATAAAACAAGCGCGTCTATTCGTCTTTTGAAGCGCCAGTCCTTTGCTATCCATTCATGAGCCATCGGCACTTTATGGAAATAAGTAATGATGTATTTTTTGCGATCTTGCCTAAAAGCAATGCGGTGTTTGTTCGCAACATTTTTCACGGCGGCAAAATTATAATTGTCTCGCAATAAGCGCTCGCCTTGCATGTCTCGTGCATTCAGCTCGACTTGGGAGGCTCTGACATCACAGTAGGTTTCAATATCGTTGAATAACCCTTCAATGGTTGGCGTAATTTGATCTATCAAATCGTCGATCTGAAGTATATTCCCATGGTAGGCATGCAATGTACTTCGCATCCGTTGACAAGAAATCCCAACTAATGAATTGAGTACAAATAGAAAATGCTCGTTATCAATACCGTCCCCGTACCCAAAGAAACGGTTTACCCATGGAAAAGTAGATAACAGTGAAGTTTCGTACCCTGCTGTCTTCATCACTTTGAAAATAGAGTCAGGTCGCTTGATAGCCCCGTTGTCATATCCGCCATAAGATAATGGAAGTGTTGACGTTAGCATTGAAGGCAAAGACGGTTGGGTGAATGCTGCCGTGGAAGTTGTCTGTGTGCAAACGGTTGCTGTTTCTGCGAGCGCCTTCAAAAACGGTGTCGTTGGGCGCTCGTAACCATGCAAGCTGGTCCGATCGAAGCGAAAAGCATCAACAGATAAGAACAGAATGTTTGGCTTATCAGTCACGGTATTTTATTCGTTATAAGCAGGGTTAAAAAACTCGGTAATCGAACCGTCGGTAAATCTTGCAGTGGCACTTTCATAGTCGTCTACGGTATCTATTTCTAGCCACCCATTTTGTACGGGAATCGCGTTAAGCTTTGACCCGCTGAGAATCATCTCCATCAACAAATCGGTCATGTAGGCTTTTTCAACGGGACGTGAATGCTTCCAGGGCCGGTTTTTGTCATGCATGGAGCGCCATGCCGATTGTAATGCATTGATTCCTGAGCCTTTAAAGCGCATCAATCCAATGTACTGAGCATCGATTTCATCAATGTTTGTTACCTTATTTCCAATATCTGTAATTTCCCCTTGCTCATTCATTTGTAGGCTTTCCGCATCAGATAAAGGATCATCGAAGCGAAATTCCCAATATGATCGCCACGCTTTATCAACGATGACAGAAATATCTGCTGCGCTGTTGAGTAGTGCATTAAGGACCCGGTATTCGTAAACGATATCTGAGTACGAAACAATCAAGTCATCACCAAATAAGCCTTCAGCTGCAAATAAGCTCTCAACCATATTTGTTGTTGCCCAAGCGTCGTTGACGACCTGCGTTGTCTCTGCAAGATCAAGCATTTCGGCACAATACCCGGTGACGATGGTAATATCTTTGACGCCACAGGCTCTTAGTACCTTAAGTTGGCGGTCAATTAAGGTCTCACCGCCTAGTTCAGTGAGGCATTTCGGACAATTGGCAGTATAATGGTGAAGGCGCGAACCCCGACCAGCAGCAAGTATTATGGCGCGCATCAGAATTCTTTTCCTTTAGCTATGAGTGAGTGGATAAGTTTCAGATCACCTAGTGGCGCATCGGGACGCTCTGGATGCCACATGATTGCGGCCAAAGGCTTTTCCCGATGGCAAAAGCCTTCAATATTATTTGCTGAATCAAATGCTGTGGCCCGTAAGTCGGCTGCAAGTGCGCCGGGTTCAACGCAACAATTATGGAAGGAATTAACAATTGTGTTTGTTGAATAATAGGTATGCCATTCTGATGAAATTTTGAGCTCGTGAGGCTTTGCAACATGACCTGAGATTGTGCCGAGTGTACCGCCAAGGATCGTATTGATTAATTGCAAGCCACGGCAAACGCCAAGGACGGGAAGGTCTGAAGTGAGCGCGTGGTTTAAGAGCGCATGTTCAGTTTCGTCGCGGATTAAAGTTGTGCCAATGTCATCCCCACCACTTAGAATCAGCAAATCAGGTTTTAGATTCTTTAGGTAGGAAATAGCATCGTTGCCCATGTTGGGGATGGGCAGCGGAGTCATATCCCAGCCTGCAAGCTTGTGGAGCCAGTCATGGCTAATGCTGTCGCGGGGTTCGATATATCCTTCTGCGTCGGTCACGCGCATGGTAATTGCAACCTGGGTCAATGGCTGACAACCAGTCTTGCTGCAGCATTTAGTTCTATAGTTCTTGCTTTGATGAGTGTATCAAACAAGCGTTCTCCACATCCGATAGCGGCTGGCAGACCGAATTCAGCTGAACGAATAGCCATGTGAGAATTAGCGCCACCATACTTGGTTATCAGTCCAAGAATGCGGCGCGAGAATATCCAATCAAAGCCAGGGTCGGCACTTTCGATCAGAACAATATGTCCATCGATGTCATGCATATCATTTGTTGTTAGATATCGAACCGGGGCGACCACTGATTTATCGGTAATGAAGGTTGGCTGGCCAAGTGGTATACGTATCACATCTACATCAGCGACATCGAAGATGACATGGGGTAATCTTATCCCTCGCGTAACGGCATAAGACCGCTGCGCTTCGTTGATTTGTTCAAGCAAATCTTCAGGGCATGCATTTTTGGATAATGCGGAAATAGGTAGATAGGAAAGATCGTCGCGCGATAGGCCTAAATTATGCCCCCAGCCCGAGAGAATTTTTAGAGCGTCACTGATCGCTCGAGTGAATGCAAACTTGGATTGTTCTCGTCCTTGGATGGCTGTTGCGATATAACGCAATAACGCGTGGGATGACATATCAAATCCGGCTTCTTTAAGTAATACTTCAATTGACCGCCGCTGTTCGATGCTAGGCTCAAAGGCGGCAATCGTTTCCGGTATTTTATGACTAGCTTTCCCAAGGTAAAGATCAGGACGTTCGTCATAACGCCAAGACGATATGTCGTATGTACCGGGTCGCAGATGACCATAGCGGGTCAGAAAAGTATCTTGATCAAGGGTTTCTGTACTGAGCGCATGCATATCATTAATGAGATCTGTCGCGATCGTATGAACACCTCGCATGAAGTGCTCCATGTCATGTGTGGAAAACACATCACGTTCAACCAGTGACCGTAGCAACTGAACGCCGATAAATCCGTGGCGGGCAAGTTGAGAGAATGGCAGTGTGCCATACTTGCGAGTATCTTTGAAAAGTTCATCAACGTGCTCTAAAGGGGACATCCCAGAAAAGTCATCACGTGGTACTAGCAATTGGTTTGCTTGGGACATCAAGGCTTCCAGATTAATGCTTCCTGACTTGAGGAGCTTAGCGGTGAGTACCTGGATTGATGCTTCAATATCGCCACATTCAGCAGGCTTAAATCCAGCCTCAGTTAAGCGTTGGCGCATTATTATAGGACTGAAGTCACTACACGTAATTGCAATTTCAAATTCAACTTTGTCATGAAGTTCTCGATGTTCGCCAAGAACTTTTAACTGATGAGAGACCAGCTGATGCGCATAATCGTGATTGAGGTTTTGTGGTAAAAAAGAATTGAAACTTTTACGAACATTGATGTATGGACGCCCGTGAAGATCAGTAAGTAGTGGTCCGTCAACGGTCCGGTACCCCATCTCTGTCCGCGCTTCGGCCCAGATACGGTCAGTGATCAGCAATTTATATAATGATAATGCTAATGGGCGTGGTGCATTGCCAATCATCTCTGCCGGATTCCAGTCCGTCATTTCTGATAAAATGGTGCCTTCGCCAGCCAGGCCTTCCACGGGTTCGGACAGAATGCGGATCGTATCTCGAATACGGTCAATAGCATTATCAATATCAGCGTCAGGGACAGCAGACCAGTTGTTGCGTGCTGCTAATGGGCGAACTTGAAGAATGTATACGTCGTCATTAGACGTAATGCAGAATTCGATATCGAGCTCATGTGAGCCTGTTGCAATTTCAACCTCAATGACGCAATCAATGAGATGCCGCATACGAGGAGATTTAAGCTTATCTGGTCGTGAACGGTGTACGATCACCGTCTTGGATTCTTGTCCTCCAGTGACGGTGTCTGTTCGACCCGTAGCATCATCATAGTTGACGATGTAATAAGGACTGCCAGTGTCTAAGTCTCTGGTCAGTACTACACCTGAAATAACAACATCCTTGACCATTGGCTGTATTAAGACTTCGTCGTCTCGGTTATCAGTCCGGTAACTGGAAAATACCTCATCGATAGATTCTGCAATCGCCTGCGATGCCGGTTCTATGTTGAGTAGACTGGTAAAGGCGCCCGCCATGGATTCACTCTCTCCATCTTCACCTTGTGCACTTGATCGGATCGCCAATTTGAATTCCTTAAAAGCAGTCGTGATTCTACCAATAACCCC